>JBDLIY010000321.1:0-5116 GCA_039714635.1 Planctomycetota bacterium | reverse complement strand
TGTCGACGGTGGACTCGCGGGGCGGCTTGCCTTGGCAGGCGGCCAGGGCGAGGACGGCGAGGAGGAGGATCGGCGTCAGGGTCGTTCTCATGGGATCACCTTCGCGGTCAGGATGCGGCAGAGCTTCGGGAAGTTCGGGTCGAGGTACTGGTTGCCCACGCCGGCGATCTTGTTCTGGTCCGGGACGCGGCCCAGGTGGTCGTTCTCGGGCGTCGTGGGCGTCAGACCTTTCAGGATGTCGAGCCCCTGCGTGATCTTGCCGATCGGGGCGAAGCCGCGCATGTCGAGGGACGGGTGGTCCCGGAGGTTCACGAAGATCTGGGTGGTCCGGGTGTGGGGAGTCGGGGACTTCGCGAAACTGACCAGGCCCTCCATGTTCATCTGCCGGACCGGATCGTCCCGGATCGTCGCCGTGAACCACTCCCGCGAGATCGCCGGGTCGCCGCTGACGCCCCACTGGACGACGTGGTACTTCGCGGTCGCGGGCTCGACGCGGAAGATCCGCGTGTCGTCGTAGAAGCCGTTCACGACGAGGTTGTAGAAACGGTCCACGCCGATGGGGGCCCATGGCCGGTGGACCTCCAGGACGACGTCGCCGGCCGAGGTCGCGAACTTCACCTGGAAAGTCTCCGGCGCCGTCTTCCGGATCGCCGGGTCGTCGGGGGTGGGGAACTTTTTCGCCGCCGTCGTCGGGTCCTCGGCGGGCTTCGCGTCGCAGCCGGCCACGACGATGACGGCGAGCATCAGGGCGAGCAGGAATCTCATGCGTTCGGCTCCTCGAGCGGGGGACGCCAGAGTATATCGGCGGAAGCCCCCGGAGTCGGCACCCTACGGCCGGACGACGAGGATCTGCCGCGCGTCGATGTTCGTGAGCTTCTTCTCCGTCCCGTCGGCCCAGCGGATGCGGACTTCCGACGCGACCTCCGCGGAGCCCAGGCCGAAGTGGGCGCGCAGGTCGTTGTGTGACGCATAGCTGTTCCCGGTGCGGATCTCGCGCATCTGCGTCACGCCGCCGGCGGTGACGAAGACCTTCGCGTTCATCACCATGTTCGGCCCGGCGGGTGCGCGCAGGTCGACGAGGAGCCAGGGGCGATGGTTGCCGCCGTCGTTCCTCAGGATCGTCGGGGTCGTGTCGACGTTGACGAAGACGAGGTCGAGGTCGCCGTCGTCGTCGATGTCCCCCGTGGCGATGCCGTGGGAGGCACGGGCGATTTCGAAGCCCCGGCCCGCGCGGTCCGTGATCTCCGTGAGTCGTCCCTTGCCGGAGTTTTCGAACAGCTGGTTCTTCGCGTGGAAGCCGAAGCCGCCGTAGCGGTCCGCCAGCTGGTCGGCCTGCGGGTAGATGTGGCCGTTGGCGATCACGAGGTCGAGGTCGGCGTCGTTGTCGAAGTCGAAGAGGTCCACGCCCCAGGTCAGCGGCTGGAACGTGGGGCCGGCGATCCCCGCCAACGACGTGGCGTCCATGAAGAAGCCGCCGCCCTCGTTCAGGTAGACGGTGACGACGTCCTCCGCGAAGTTCGCGACGACGAGGTCCATCAGGAGGTCGCCGTTCACGTCGCCCGCGTCGACGCCCATCCCCGCCTGGGCGTCGCCGTTGCCGGACAGGGCGCTGCCGTTCCAGCCGCCGACGTCGGTGAAGACGCCGTTCCCGTCGTTCCGGTAGCAGAAGTTCGGGTTGGAGTCGTTGGCGACGTAGAGGTCCACGTCCCCGTCGTCGTCGTAGTCCGTGGCGGTCGCGGTGTAGCCGAAGAACGCGCCGACGTCCTCGAGGCCGGCCTCCTTCGTCCAGTCCTCGAACGTGCCGTCGCCGCGGTTCCGGTAGTAGATGTCCTTGTCGCCGGGAAGGCCGACGGGGCCGACCATCACCATGATGCCCTTCCACTCCAGCGTCGGCTCGGCGTTGATGATCTCGTCCCACGTCGCCCGGACGTAGTTCGTCACGTAGAGGTCGAGGTCGCCGTCGCCGTCCGCGTCGAAGAAGGTCGCGCAGGAGGACCAGCGCGGGTCCCCGACGCCGGCGCGCTCCGTCACGTCCTCGAAAGTGCCGTCCCCGCGGTTTTTGTAGAGGACGTTCGGGCCGTAGTTCGTGACGTAGAGATCGAGGTGCCCGTCGTTGTCGAAGTCGCCGACGGCGACGCCGCAGCCCCAGCGGTCGTCCCCGACGCCGGCGGCCTCCGTCACGTCGGTGAACCGGAAGCCACCGTCGTTCCGGTAGAGGGCGTTCTTCCCGCGGACCGCCACCGTCCGCCCCTCGATCTTCCAGGCCGAGACGAGGTAGAGATCGAGGTCGCCGTCGCCGTCGAAGTCGAAGAGCGCCGCGCCGGTGCCATCCGACTCGAGCAGGTGGTTCTTCACGTCGCTCCCGCACCACGCGACGTGCGTGACGCCGGCCTCCGCCGCGACGTCGACGAAGCGGACCTCGCCGGGCGGCGGGGGCGGATCCGTGGGATCCGTCTCTCCGCAGGCGAGTGTGACCAGCAGGGCCGCGAGAGCGGCGGCGGCCCGGAAGACTATTTCACGACCTCCATGACGGCCTTCGCGAGGGCGTTCTTCGCGGCGGCGATCTCCGCCTCGCCCGCCGATCCGTCCTTCACGGCCGCGGCGAGCTGTCCGAGGGCCTTCGCCTGGGCGAGGAGGCCGTTCTTGGCGGTCTTTGTGACGACGACGAAGCCCGGGTCGTACTTCGCCGCGATCTCCGGCGTCGCGTGGTGGTGGTGGCCGCCTTCGAGGAGGCGGTTGCGGACGGCGGCGACGGCCTTGTCGCCCTCGTTCGCGATCAGGGCGACGGCGCCGGCCGCGCTCTCGACGTACTCGGCCGCCGCGGGACGCTTGTCCGCCTTCACGGCGTGGGTCGCGAGGGAGAGGCGGTGGTTCGCCTGGCGGGCCGCGTCCGCGATGATCTCCTTGACGATCAGCTCCTCGGTCTCCTTGACGGACAGCAGGGTCGTCGCGTGCTCGGAGTAGACCTTCACGAGGCCGGCGGAGGTCTTCACGGGGGCCATGCCGATGCCGTAGGTGAAGCCCGCGAAGCCGGTTGCGACGGCGATCACGGCGACGAGGGACAGGATGACAAGTCGCTTCATGGTTCTCTCCTCTGTGTTCCGGGCCCCTTCCTGGACCGGTTGGCGTGCCGCGATCCTGCCGGGCGACGGAGGGCAGAGCTACAAGATTCCTGTTCGTGGGCAAATGGACGCGGCGGTGCTTCGTATAAGAGACCGTAACTTCACTCATTCGCGTTGGAGGAGAGTCGGATGCATTCCAGGCGGTTCCTGATGGTCCTGACGGTCGTGATGACGGCCGTCCTCGTGCTGGGCGCCGACCCGGCCGCGGCGAAGGACGACAAGAAGGCGGCGCCGGCGCACGCGCTGCGGATCACCCTGAAGGGGCAGGTCTACGAGGCCCAGCCGCCGTTCCAGCTCTTCGGGCCGGCGGCGGGGGCGAGCCTCTCGGACCTGACGGCGGCCATCGGCAAGGCCGCCACCGACCCGAAGGTCGGTTCACTGGTGCTGCGGCTCGACGGCGCGGCGATGGGCTGGACCCAGCGGCAGACGCTGCGTCGGGCCATCCTCGCCTTCAACGAGAGCGGCAAGCCCAGCCGCTGTTTCGTGACGAGCATCGGCGGCACGAACTACGCGCTCGCGTCGGCGTGCCGGGAGCTCTCCCTCCACCCGACGGGGATCGTCGAGATCTCCGGCCTCGCCATGGACCTGATGTTCTACAAGGGCCTGCTCGACAAGGTCGGCGTCCGGTTCCAGGAGCTCCGGATGGGGCGCTACAAGAGCGCCGTCGAGCCGATGACCCGCACCGAGCCCAGCGGCCCGGTCGTGGAGCAGATGAACTCGCTGCTCGACGAGCTGTACGCCGAGTTCTGCGACGCCATCGCCGAGAACCGCGGGATGAAGCAGGTCGAGGTCCGCGGGATCGTCGACGTCGCCCTCTTCAACGCGAAGGAGGCGAAGGCGGCCGGGCTGATCGACCACGTGGAGTTCGAGGACCAGTTCCTCGCCCGCGTCCGCGGCGGGTCGAAGGCGAAGATCGTCGAAGCGAAGCTCGGGAAGTCGCTCGAGATGCAGGCCGGCGGCTTCGCGGGGATGATGCAGGTCTTCAACCAGCTCTTCGGCGGTCCGAAGAAGAAGACGACCTCGAAGAAGCCGAAGATCGTCGTGATCCACGGCACGGGCGCGATCACCGAATCCGCCGCCGGCGGCCTGTTCGGCGGGGCGGGGATGACGTCGCGGCAGCTGGTGCCGATCTTCCGCAAGGTGCGGGAGGACGACACCGTGAAGGCCGTGGTCTTCCGCGTGAACTCCCCCGGCGGATCGGCCCTGGCCTCCGACCTGATCGGCCGCGAGGTGCAGCTGACGGCGAAGAAGAAGCCCGTCGTGGTGTCGATGGGGGACGTGGCCGCTTCCGGCGGGTACTACGTCTCCTGCCACGCGAACTGGATCGTCGCGGAGCGCGGCACCATCACCGGGTCGATCGGCGTGATCGGCGCCGTCCCGGACATGACCGAGCTCTACGAGCACCTCGGCCTGACCTTCCGGCGGTTCTCCCGAGGCAAGCGCGCGGGCCTGGCCACGCCGGGCGGGACGCTGACCGAGGACGGCCGGGAACTCATGATGAAGTTCATGCGCGAGGTCTACGACGACTTCCTCACGCACGTGGCCACGGGTCGCAAGCTCAAGAAGGAGGCGGTGGCCTCCATCGCCGAGGGTCGCGTCTGGACCGGGTCCCAGGCCCATGGGCTCGGCCTCGTGGACGAGATCGGCGGCCTCGATGCCGCGATGGCGAAGGCTCGCCTCCTCGGGAGCGTGCCGGAGGACGCGGAGATCGTCACGCTGCCGAAGGCGAAGACGCTCTTCGACCTCCTGAACGAGTTGTCCGGCGAGGGCGCGGCGCTCCGCGCGTTCACAAAGACCCTGCCGGCCGAGGTGCAGGCCGGGCTGCGGAAGCTCGAGTGGGTCGGCTGCCTGCGCCGCGAGCGCGTCCTCACGGTCTGGCCGGAGGTGGTGGAGATCCGGTAGTTCGAGCCTGACAACGAAGGAGACGGGCGGCGCGGGGATGTTTCTCCGCGCCGCTTCTCCTTCGGCGCTATTCTGCGGGGATGGCGGCGAAG
>JBDLIY010000320.1:0-5162 GCA_039714635.1 Planctomycetota bacterium | reverse complement strand
CCGCTCCTCGGCATGCTGATGTTCGGGAACCTGCTCCGCGAGTCGGGCGTGACGGACCGCCTGTTCAAGACGGCGGGCGGAGCGCTGATCAACATCGTGACGATCTTCCTCGGCCTGGTGGTTGGCGCGACGATGACGGGCGAGACGTTCCTGAGGCCCGCCACGTTGGGGATCCTGGTGCTCGGCGCGTTCGCGTTCTCGTTCAGCACGTTCGGCGGGGTGCTCTTCGCGAAGCTCCTGAACGTGTTCCTGCCGAAGTCGAAGCGGATCAACCCCTGCGTCGGCGCGGCCGGCGTCTCGGCGGTCCCGATGGCGGCCCGGACGGTCCAGATGTTCGTCTCGAAGGAGACGGACGGCCGCGTGAACCCGCTGATGGCGGCGATGGGCCCGAACGTGGCGGGCGTGATCGGCAGCGCGGTGGCGGCGGGCGTCTTCCTGGCGATCTTCGGATAACCTGCAAATCGGGGTCTGACCCCGATTTGCAGGTACTGGGGTCTGGATAGGCCCGAACAACTGAGTCAGACTCAGTTCGTCAGTTCGACGGAGTCTCGCCCGGTTCATTCCTGAACGGGTTGACGACCCGGACGCCGAGCAGTTCCTGCCCGTCCTGAAAATCTTCACTCAGCAGGAGATGGGCCGCGCTGCGATGGGCGGCGGCGGCGATCAGCGAGTCCCACCAGGAGAGCCCGTAGCGATCCTGGACCGTGAAGGCGGTCTCGATGCACCGATGGTCGATCGGCAGCGGCTCCCAGGTCGAGAGGCTGCGGACGTCCTCCCTCGCTTCCTCGACCGGCAATCCGGGCGACAGTTTCCGGGTGACCGTCACGTAGTACTCGGAGAGGACCTGGGCGCTGATCCGCCCCGATCTCGCGGTCCAGAGAGCGTCGATCCAGGCCAACGCCCGCCGCATCTTCGAAGGCTCCGACTCGTCCCGGGCGTACACGAAGACGTTCGTGTCCACGAAGACCGACTCACCCGCGGTCATGGAGCTCGTCCCGAACGGGATAGGTCGATCCGTCCGCCTTCAGCACCCGGGGCGCGCGCGCCATGAACCTCCGGCGCGCGGTCTCGTAGCCCTTCTCCCGCAGCATCTTCTCCTTCAGGAGCTCCCCGAGGAGGCGAGAGACGCTCGTGCCCTGCCGCGCCGCATGGACGCGGGCCCAGCGGGCGACCGACTCCTCAAGGGTGATCGTGACGTTCTTCATGACACGAGTTTCGTGCAACACGAAGTTCGTGTCAAGTCGGTCTCAGTCGAACGACAGCGGGTCGTAGCCCTCGATCGTGAAGTCCGCCTCCCGCCAGCGCTCCGTGACTTCGTCCCAGCACGGCTCGACGATCGCCGCCTTCACCGTCGCCGGGTCCGTCGCGCCCGCCTCCCAGGTGATCACCGCGCGGACGAAGCCCGGCCCCGGCCAGGCCTCCACCCGGATCGGCCCCTCGATCGAGATGTCGTCCTCCCGCGTCAGGAAGTAGACGAGCCGGTTCGCCGAGCCGCGGCAGGCCAGGCCGTCGATCATGAGGTCGACGCTCTCCGTGTCGGCCGGCATCTCCCCCCGCGACCAGACGAACGACGGCAACGGCGCCAGGTACGCCGCCGAGACCGACGCGGCGAGAACGAGCAGCAGCCCGGCCACCACGGCGGCCCGGCGAAGTCCCCCACCGGACGAACCCGGCATCCGCAGCGTGAGCGACGTCACGCCCTTCCGGCTCGGACACGCGTCCACGCAGTCGAGGCACGTCGTGCAGCGGGCGTGGGTGACGGCCGGGGCGGTGTCCACCGGGATCGCCATCGGGCAGACCTTCGCGCACTTGCCGCAGTCCGTGCAGGTCGCGGCGTCGCGCACGATCCGCGTCGCGCCGAAGCGCGAGAACGGGTTCAGGACCGCGGCCAGCGGGCAGAGCCAGCGGCAGAACGGGACGCTGATCGCGAGCGAGAGGAGCAGGATCGCGCCGGAGATCACGTACGCCCAGAACGTGATGTCCTCCCCGTGGCGGCCGAGCAGCGCGTAGCAGGGGTCGTAGCCGCGGAAGACCAGCTCGGACGTCCGCCAGGTGAAGAAGAGGATCACGGCGAGGACAGGGTACTTGAGCAGCGAGAGCGCCGCGTCGGGCCCCCGGTGTATCCGGCGGCGCTTCAAGCCGAGCGAAAGGCCGAGCTTGCGCACCCACTCCGAGATCGCGCCGATCGGGCAGACGTAGCCGCAGAACGCCCGCCGGAACAGCAGGACGGAGATCAGCACCGCCGCCATCACGTAGAAGTTCGAGACGCCCAGCGAGCAGAGGAGGTTGCCCTCGGTGGCGTAGGTGTAGATCGCCTCCACACCGCCGAAGGGGCACCATCGCTCCGCGTTCGCGCCGACGAAGAAGACTCCGTACAGCGTCAGCGCGACGAAGCCCGCCTGGACGAGGGTCCGCAGTTTCACCACCGGTCCGCCGGTGCTACTTGTCCGACCCGCAGGAGTCCCGGCTCGGGCAGGAGCCACAGCCGGAGCCTCCGCTGCAGTCCGACTCCTTCACCTTCGACTTCGTGGCGAGCGCCTTCGCGAAGGGCTCGGTCGCGGCGATCGCCTGGAAGTCGGGGCACTTCTTCGCCATCTCGCGGAGCGGCGCCTGGGACTTCTCCGGGAGGTTCTCGAAGCACTTCGTCAGGGTGGCGAGGTTCTTCTCGGTCTCGCCGATCAGCGTCTGGAGGCGGGCGAGGTCGTAGAGGATGCCGGAGCGCGTGTCCGCGGGGATCTCGAGCCCGGCGGCCAGCTTCTTCGCCTCGTCCTTCTTACCCGTACGCGCAAGGGCGATGCCCTCGTAGACCCGATTCTGCAGGTACTTGTGGTCCTTCGAGAGACCGGCGAGGTGCTTCTCGGCCTCCGCGTTCTTCCCGGTCTCGAGGAGGGTCTCCGCGAGGAGGGACGCGGTCCGGGCGCTGGGGCGGCCCTCGTACATCTTCCGGTCGAGGGTGACCGCGTTCTCGAGCAGCCCTTCGCGGACGTAGAACTCGTGGAGGCTGGTCGCCACCTTCTCCCACTTCGCGTCGACCTCGGCGGTCTCGACGTACTTCCGGGCGCGGAGGACGCGGACGAGGATCATCGCGCGGCCGGTGTAGGCCTTGTTGTCCGGCTCGAGCTTCGCGGCGGCCTTGAACGCCTTCGCGGCGTCCTCGAACTGCCCCTTCGCGAGGCTGGCCTGGCCGGCGTCGAACATCTCCTTCGCGGTCGGCTCTTCCCCGGCGAACACCGGGGCGGCGAGGAGGACGAGGATGAGGGCGGTGGCACGGATCATGACGGTCTCCGAATCGAGAGAAGGCCGAATTCTACGACCCGAGTCTGCCCCGACCGTTCGGAAATCTGTCCGAACGGAGTCTGACTCACTTGTTCGGGGTCACCCCTTCACGCAGATGACCTGGCGCAGTTCGTGGACGACTTCCACCAGGTCGTTCTGCGCGGCCATCACGTCGTCGATCGGCTTGTAGGCCTTCGGCGTCTCGTCCAGCACCGAGCGGTCCTTGCGGCACTCCACATGGGAAGTATCCGCCGCGTGCTGATCCACCGTGAAGCGCTTCCGCGCCTCGTTCCGCGACATCAGGCGCCCCGCGCCGTGACTGCAGGACTCGAAGGACTCCGGGTTCCCCAGGCCGCGCACGATGAACGACCTCGCCCCCATGCTGCCGGGGATGATCCCCATGTCGCCGCGCCCGGCCCGGACCGCGCCTTTCCGGGTCACGAAGACATCCGTCCCGTAGTGCGTCTCGCGCGCCACGTAGTTGTGGTGGCAGTCGACCGCCTTGTCGACCGTCGAGAACTTCGGCACATCGGGGTTCGCCGTCAGGGCGTCGAGGATCGCCGCGAGCATCAGCTCCCGGTTCACCCGCGCGTAGCGCTGCGCCCACTCCACGGCGAAGACGTAGTCGTCGAAGTGCCGCGTCCCCTCCTCGAAGTACGCCAGGTCGCGGTCGGGCAGTTCCCGGATGTGCTTCTTCATGTCCTTCTGCGCCAGCTTGATGCAGTGCATCCCGATCCGGTTCCCGACGCCGCGCGAACCCGAGTGGAGCATGATCCAGACCGAGTCTTCGGTGTCGAGACACAGCTCGATGAAGTGGTTCCCCGTCCCGAGGGTCCCCAGCTGCTGCACGTGCCGGCCGCGGTCGAGGCGCGGGTGCGCCGCGATGATCCGCTCGTAGCCGGGACGCAGCTTGCGCCACGCGTCGCCGACCCGGGCGGGCGGGTTCTCCCAGGCTCCCCGATCGCCACGGCCGCCGTGGTTCGTCCGGCCGTGGGGCACGGCCTTCTCGATGTCCCGCCGGAGGCCCGAGAGGCTCCCGGGCAGGTCGGAAGCGGTCAGCGTCGTCCGCACCGCCATCATCCCGCAGCCGATGTCGACGCCGACGGCGGCGGGGATGATCGCGTCCACCGTGGGGACGACGCTGCCCACCGTGGCGCCGAGGCCCCAGTGGACGTCGGGCATCGCCGCGACCCAGCGGAAGACGATGGGCAGCCGCGCCGTGTTCATCAGCTGCTTCTTCGCGTTGTCCGCAATGTCGACGCCGCGCACCCACGCCTTGACGGGGACGCCGTCGGAGACGTCGTATCGGATGTATCGCTCGCGCATCGCGCACCTCCCCTACCAGACGGCCCGGACGAATCCAATGGACTGGATGGAACCCGGAGCCGGCCGATCGGTTCAGAGCCCGGCGTTCACCGGGGCTGGCGGTACGGCTTCTTCGCCTCGTAGAGCTTCAGGCGCGCGGCGATCTCCTGCTCCAGGTTCCCCCGCCGGGAGCGCGCGAGCTCCCGGCCGCGCCGGGCGGTCTTCACGGCGTCGTCGAAGCGGCCGGCCTCCGCGTAGGCGGCGGCCTTCACGTCGAGAAACTCGGGCTGCTCGGGCCCCTCGGGCCGGGCCTCTTCCATCAGCCGCACGGCGAGGGCGCCGTCCCGCGCATCTTCGTCGGGATACGTCGAGAGGATCCAGGCGAGGGTGATGCGGAGGTCCGGGTCGCCCGGCGTCTGCCCGAGCAGCGTCTTCAGGTGGCCGACACCTTCCCCGGCGTGGCCGCGCGTCAGGAGCAGGTTGGCGAGGTCGCGACGCATCGCGCCGTTTGTCGGGTCCGCCTCCACCGCCTTCCGGAGGGGGTCGAGGGCCTCGTCCATCCGGCCGAGCTTCCGCAGCGC
>JBDLIY010000319.1:0-5167 GCA_039714635.1 Planctomycetota bacterium | reverse complement strand
CGCTTGCGCGCGCTCCTGACGGAGGGCCGCCAGGCGGAGGTCCGGGAGGCGGCGCTCGAGCTCTCCCTCGACCCGCCGCGAACGGTCGTGGAGCGCCTCCCTCTCGCGCGGCTCCTGATCGACGTCGACCTCGCGCGCCGCGCCGTCGCCATCCTGAAGGAGGAGCGCCTCGATGCGGACGCCCGCGACGTCCTGGCCCTTGCGTACGCGCGGACGGGCGATCGCGTCCGCGCGCGCATGTTGCTCGATGAGCAGGCCGCCGACGCGACCGAGAGTTCCCTGACGCACCGCGTTCGCGGCGAGATGCTGCTGGGGGAGTTGAAGTGGGCGGAGGCCCGCGCGGCGCTGAACGAGTCCCTTCTCCGCTCGCCGGACGACCCCTTCACGCTGGTCCTGATCGCGGCGAGCCATCATTACGAGAACGACGTGGTGACGGAGGAGCGCATCCTTCGCGACGCGCGCCGTCGTTTCCCGCACGACCCGATCGTGGCCGGTCGTCTCGGTGAGCTCGTCCTCGCCCTGCGCCCCACGGACGCCGGTTCGCTGGCGGAGGTCGTCCGCCTGTTGCGGCAGGCCGCGCACCGCCTTCCGCTGAACGAGGGTTTCCGGGAGCGGTTGTCGGTGGCCCTCATGTCGTTGGAGGACTGGCGCGAGGCGGTCAAGGTCCTTGTCGCGTTGACGGAGCGGTGGCCGGAGAACCCGGCGCATTGGAACCGTCTCGGCCTGGTGCGCGGCCATCTCGGGGATCTCGAGGGTGCGGTGGAGGCGTTCGAGAGCGCGACGAAGTGCGGCACGTGCGAGGGCATGGAGCGGTATCTCATTTTCCTGAACCTCGGCAACGCGCAGCTACAGATGGCGGATCGGACGGAGGAGCGCGCGAAGTGGGGCCGTGCGGCGTGGCGGACGTTCCAGGCGGCGCAGACCATCGTCCCGCAGGATGCGCGTGCCCTGATCGGCATGGCGAAGTCGACGGTGGAGACGGACCCGACGGGCGACCAGGTCCACGCGGCGATCCAGATGTACGAGAGGGCGATCGAGTTGTTCAAGGGTGGTCGTTATCCGCCGGCGGTGGTGCACGAGGCGCATTTGAACGTGGCGCTGTTGTACACCGACTTGTGGGTGAGGGATCCGGAGGCCGAGTCGGAGGGGAAGCGCAAGGCGCTCTGGCATTTCGAGGAGGCGGCGAAGTTGGTGCCGCCGGAGCGCTGGCATCCTTCGGCGAGGTCGGCTTATGACGATTTGAGGTCGGAGTGAGTGCGGGGTCGCACGACGACGAGTGGGGGGTGGTGTTTTGTTGTGATCGTTGTGGTGCGGAGGCGAGTTGTCGGGAGGGGTATCGCGAGGACTTGATGGTGTTGTGTCCGGTGTGTGGCGCGGAGGTGACGCGCCAGTTCCGTCGCGCGTATTTCGCGGGTGTATCGGCGGTGATTCATTCGCGGCTGGTGGAGCGGGACAACGGCCCGTTCCTGGCGTATCTGGATGCGGCGTGGAACGACGAGGCGGCCGGTTGATTTCGTTGACCCGGCGCCCCGCGCCGGTTACATGGGGGGCACATTCCACGGTGGGCCGTTAACTCAGTGGCTAGAGTGCCATCCTCACACGGTGGAAGTCGCTGGTTCAAATCCAGCACGGCCCACCACTTCCATCCCCTTGCCGCAAGTCGTGCGCCTACGGTGTGCGGCTGGATTTGGGCCAGCGGCTTCCGAGGGGGGTAGCGCGCGCAGCGCGCAGGGGGGACGGATGTCCCCCCTCGAAAGAGCCCGCCTTCAGCGTGGCGCAGCCACGCTGGTTCAAATCCAGCACGGCCCACCACTACTGGACGGTTTGAACCGCTTCGGGAAGGTCACGCCGGAGTCGCGAGGTTCTCGTGGACAACGCGCGGGTGCCGTGCGGCGACCCGGAGCAGGGCGAGCGCCGGTCCTTCGGGCTTCCTACGGTCCTGCTCCCAGTTTCTGAGCGTGTGAACGCTGATACCGAGAGCTTCCGCGAACTGAACCTGGCTTAGGCCCGTGAAGTGCCTGAGGGCCCGGATGTCAGCCCCGTTGCGAAACTCTCCACGGATCATGCGCTCGCGGTCGCGACGGCTGAGGGCGCGGCGAAAATCTGCTCGGTTCAGTTCTCTCGGGCGTTCGGTCATGGCAATCTGCCTTCCATGTACTCCATGAAGAGCCTGTGCTCCTGCCGGGTCGCGAAGCGGGCACTGATGAGCCGGATCCGGTCTTCGACCCGCTCCACGTAGACGACACAGATCAAGCCGCGCTGGACGGGGCCGATCGCGATGAACCGGTCTTCGTCGAGGCTGTGCGTTCGGTCATAGATCTCCAGGTAGTCCGCCGTCCCGAGAAAGAGTTCGCGGGCCTCCTCGAAGGATAGACCGTGCTTCTGTTCATTGAGCCTGGCCTTGCCTGGATCCCACTCTAGCTCCACCACTAGAGTGTAAGCCATTGGCGGAGTAAGTCAATGACGGAGACTCTGGTCGGCGAATCCGGCTTGGGAGGTCTGGTGCGAGGTGCGAGGCATCATGGCTGCAGCTGCGAGCAGTTCTAACCGTGTCCAGCTGCCCCCACCATAGCTCCCGCTTGAACTGCGCTCCCTGCTCGGACCTGGGCTACTCGCCTGCTTCGAGGGTGTCCGCGTCCAGCAAGCGTGCTCCGTGGTGCACCGTCAGCACCAGGACGTCCTCGTCCAGCTACCGTTCGATGATTCGGTAGTTGCCGAGGAGGACCTCCCTCAGGTGCTCCTGGTCAGTCTCCGGCACGATTCTGCCGGAGCGTGGGTGTTCCGCGAGCCGGTCGGTTGCGCGAAAGACGCGGTGGGCGAAGAACTCGCCATGGCGGGGGCGTCTCTCGCGATGAACAGGCAGATCGCATCGAGATCTGCCAGGGCCTGATCGGTCCAGCCTACGCGAGCCACTTGGCCATGCGCCTCCGGGCCTCGTCCTGGCTGACCACCTGGCCGGCATCAGCCTGCCGAATGCCATTCTCGACCTTGTAGAGCAGGTAGAGACGCTCCAGGGCGTCCTCGATCCCGGCATCGTCGGGAAGCTCCTCCAGGGCCTTCATGGATTTCTGCTTGCTCGTCATCGCGTGCGTCCTTTCGCGGCAGGGGAACCCTACCACGAGGGTCCTCGATCTCGGGCGGGCAGGTGGCAAGAAGTTCTAGCCGTGGTCGGATGCCTCCACCACCTCCAACCGTCCTCTCGCCCCCGGTGCTTCACTCATCCGAGGCCTCGGCGCAAAGGCGGGCCCCACCCGCGATGAGAACTGCGGCTCGACGCACCGCACAGAGAGCCAGGCCCTCCGGGCTCAGTTCTTGGCAAGACTGGCGTGCACGGCCTCCGCCTTGTCCCAGAACGCTTGCCACTCCTCCCGCTCATCCGTGGGAAGCAGGCTAAGGTTCTCCAAATCTCGAGCGAGGCTGTTCTCTGTGTACCGATCGCTCAGCCCCCAATCGGCCAAGTACAACGCGAGCCACTTCTCCTCGACGGGTGCTCCCACACGCACCCGTTCCTGCCAGATAGCGAGGTCGTCCTCGAACCAACGCAGCGACTGTCGGCGCCATCGCGCCCGCTCCGCGTCGTCGAGCGCGGTGGAGTCCCGGCCGACGCCCCAAGCTGCCCTGAGAGCGGAGGCGGCACCGTTCATCACCCCGTTGTAGGGAAAGAAGCCATTGATGCTGTACTTCTTGAGATCGGGGTCCTGCTCGAACGCGTCACGGTAGCACTCCGCAGCCATCAGCGGATATCCCGTGGCCTCGACCAGGCACCCGAGGAGGAAGGTCTGGTGGGCCGACTCGAGCGAGGACCGGTCCTCCATTAGAAGGGGAAGACGCCGAGCAAGCGATTCGAGGGCCGCGCAGTCCCGCTCCCAATCGGAAGACGGTGGCGTCCAGTCCGGGTATCGCTGCATTCGCTCTCCATATCTGAGAAGGTGGCAGCGACCGTCCTCCGCCTCGCCGGTCGCGAGCAACGCGAACCCCAGATGGTAGTGCGTGTAGGCGAGGATGAACGGGTTACTGACGTCATGCTCCTCGAGGACCGCTCTCAGTTCCGACGCGGCGGCGGCCGCATCGCCGGTCTGCAGCAGGAAGAAACCCAGGAAGAAGCGGTTGTCGGGACAGTCAGGGTGCCGTTTCAGGTGCTCACGCAGCCACTTGCAGGCCGACAGAGGATCGCCCTTGCGTGCGTAGGCCGTGGCGAGACGGGAATCGAGTGCCTCCTCGAGATCACGCATGCCGAGCTGAATTCGGTGCGTTCGGATCCCAGTCACCGGATCGAACTCGGGACGGTGCGAGGGTTGAAAGTCTCGGGCTCTGTAGAGTTTCGCGTAGTCGTGGGCGACGAGCAGTTGTCTGATCGCTCCAGCGTTGTCGCCGATGCACATGAGGCTTCGCGCCAGCCAGAGATGGAGGATCGGCTGGTCCTCCTCTCTCTCGAGCCCCCTGCGAAACGCCTCCGCTGCCTCCCGGCTTCGTCCTTGGAGGAAGAGCGCCTGTCCGAGCTTCCCGTGGTTCAGGGCCACCGTGGGATCCAGGCGGATGAGATCGCGAGCGAGAGTCTCCATACCCGCGTGGTCGCCCTCCGCCATCCGCAGGGAGTAGACCCCCTCCGTAGCAGGAGCGCAGTCCGCGTCGAACTCCAACGCGAGCGAGAATTGTGACAGCGCATCCTCGCGACAACCCGAGTAAAGGAACGCATCGCCCAGGTGGCATCGCAGTCCGGCATCCCGCGGCCAGAGCGCGACGGCCTCTTCGAGAACCTCGATCGCCGTTTCCCAGTCTTCCCTCACCATGAGGGCGAGGGCGAGACCTACTCGGGGCCAGGGCTCGTCCGTAGCTGCATCTTTCCTCAGTTGGGCGATGGTCAGTTCCAGCTTGCCAAGCTTGTGGAGGGTGTCGAGGAGGAGGTGATATGCCCGGACGTCCCCGGGTTCGATGCGAAGGGCGTGACGCCAGACCTCCAGCGCGCCGTCCCCGTCGCCCGCCTCGAGGAGCGCAGCACCGAGTTCATGGAGGACCGGGACGTCATCAGGCCGCAAGGCGGCGGCCACGCGGTAGAACGCTGCCCCTTCCGCCCAACGCCCGAGTCTCGTCAGTTCTCGGGCCAGTTGGTGGCTGGTCCAGAATGCCCCTGGGTCGCGCAACTGCATCGCCCGGAGAAGCTCGGCGG
>JBDLIY010000318.1:0-5169 GCA_039714635.1 Planctomycetota bacterium | reverse complement strand
ATCCGCGCCGTCATCGAGGAGAAGAACCCGGATCTGGCCGGCCGGGACGAGGTTGCGCGGCAGGTCGGCGTCGGGGCGATCATCTTCTCGGTGCTCGCCACGCGCCGGACGAAGGACGTGGACATCACGTTCGAGGACATTCTGAACTTCGAGGGACACACCGGCCCGTACGTCCAGTACACCCACGCCCGCTGCGCGTCGATCCTGCGCCGGGCCGGCGGGGTGCCGGAAACGGCGGACCTGTCCCTCCTCTCCCATCCCGAGGAGTGGGAGGTCGCGAAGATGGTCGGGTCGTTCGCGGACCGGGTCGCGCTGGCGGGGCGGGACGCCGAGCCGTCGGTCGTTGCCCAGTACCTGCTCAGCCTCTGCGAGGCGTTCAGCCGATACTACAACCTGGGTAGCGGGGACCCGACGCTGAAGGTCCTCACCGAAGACGCGCCGACGGCCGCCGCGCGGTTGACGCTCGTCGCCGGGGTCCGCGAGGTCCTCGCGCGCGGGCTGTGGCTGCTCGGCATCGGCGCACCGGAGGAGATGTGAGCGACTCGCTGGGTGACCGCATTCTCGCGAAGGTCCGGGAGATGCCGGACTTCCCGAAGCCGGGCCTCGTCTTCCGGGACATCACGCGGATCATGACGGACGCCGACCTCTTCCGGGAGGTCGTCGACACCCTGGCCGACCGCTTCGGCGGGGAGCCGCCGGACCTCGTCTGCGGGGTCGAGGCGCGCGGCTACATCTTCGGCGCGGCGCTGGCGTATCGGATGGGGCTGGGTTTCCTCCCGATCCGCTGGGAGGGCAAGCTCCCGCCGGACCGCCTGACGGCCGACTTCGAGCTGGAGTACGGCTTCGACGCGCTCGAGGTGCACGGCGGCGACCTCGAGGGCGGCCGGCGGGTGCTGATCGTGGACGACCTGCTCGGCACGGGCAAGACGATCGAGAAGTGCTGCGAGCTGGTCGTGAAGGCCGGCGGGAAGATCCAGGCGATCGCCGTGGTGGTCGAAGTGGAGAGCCTGCGGGGCCGGGCGAGGTTCGAGGAGACGGATCTGGTGGCGCTTTCGAAGCTCGGGGAGTGATCAGTTCGGGAAGACGTCGTCCTCCGTGCCGGCCACGCCGTCGGCGCCCTTGCTGAACAGGACCACCTCCCCATCGTCCAAGCAGTAGACGTACGCCTCCCCCCACGGGTCGGCCGGGATGGAATTCATGGTTCCCACGTCCGAGTCCATCCGCGGTTCAGTGAGGGCCTGCCGCGTCTCGGGGTAGTCGCCGGTTTCGAGGTTGAAGAACTCGAGCGCCTTCCGGAACTCCTTCATCTGCTCTCTCGCCGCCCGCTCCAGGTCCTCCACCGTGGGGACCGCGGGCTCCGGGTCCGGCGGCTGTCGGACGGGCGGCTTCCGGAGGTGCTCTTCGGAGGAGAAGATCGGGCGGTCGAGGTCCTCGTCCGGCGGCGGCGGAGCGGCGCCGTCGCAGGCAAGAGAGGACAGGAGGAACGAAACGCACAGAAGATGTCATGCTCGGTCTCCAGCGGGGAAGAGGGATTGCGGAAGTCGACTCCCCTTCCCGACCACGATCGACTCGAACATCGTCATCGGTGCCCTCCCTCCGATCCGGCCCCTTGCTGAACAGCACGTACCTGTCACCCTCGAGTCGGTAGACGTATTCGTTCTCCCAGGGGTCGAGGGGAACCTTCGGCAGGAAACCGCGCTCGAACCCCTGGAACGGCTCCGTCAGATCCGCGAGCGATTCGGGGTACTCTCCCGTGTTGAGCCGGTGAAACTCCAGCGCCTTGTGGATCTCCTTCAACTGGTCGAGGGCCACGACGCTCGTGTGTTCACGGCCCTCCTGGATCAGTCCGCGGGAGAGCGCACCCAACCCACCCATCGCGATGCCTACGACGATCGGCCCGACGAACAGGAACAGCATCAGGATCACGTCGAACCTGACTCGGGCCTGCGCAGGGTCATCCTGGTTCCTCTGGCCAGCATCGGGGATCACGTGTCTTTGACGCGTCCTCTGGTCTCCGGCTTCCAGCTCGCTCGGGCGGCTACGGTCTCCAACCGTCGTCGGGCATGGCGCGTCGCATGAACTCGTCGAACAGCGGAACGGTGAACGCCGTATCGCCGTGGTTCGGGCTCCAGATCATCCCTTTCGAGATCAACTGAGCCCGGGTCGGGGCGAGGGAACTCACCTTCCGGTCGAGGACCTCGGCAACGTCGCCGGACCGGTGTGGGCCGGAGCCCAGTTCCGCCATCGCGCGCAGGTACACTTTCTGGGAAGGGGTGAGTCTATCGAATCGGACCCGGAAGAAGCTCTCGTCGAGAGCGGTCACGGCCGTCAACGATGCCGCTTCCACATCCTCAACCGTGATGGGCGATTCTTCCGCAGCATCCCACGTGTGCTTCCCCCACTCCTGGACGAAGTAAGCGTACCCACGCGTGACCTGAACCAGTCGTGCCAGGGCTTCGGCGGCGATGTCCTCGCCTTCGGCGCGGATCGGCTTCGCGAGCGCGACCTCCGCCGCCTCCGGCGTGAGAGCTCCGATCTCCGGAAAGTCGAAGAGCCTCTCCGCGTAGGACTTCGCCCGACCCATCCGTCCCCGCAGCATCGGAAGTCCGGCACCGACGAGAACGACGGGCAACTGCTCCTGTGCGCAGCGATGCAGCGCCGTGATGAGCGCGGCCAGCTGCTCCTCCGGCACGTATTGAAGTTCGTCGACGTACATCGCGAGTGCGGTTCCCGCCTTCGCCGCCGCGGACCCCGCCGCTTCCAGCAGGGCCTGGAGATCATGTTCGAGGTCGCCGTTGTCGGCGAGGCCGGGCTCGGGCGGGAAGTCGAGACCGACCTCGATATCTTCGTAGGTGGCCTTCAGCGAACTCGCGAACCCCGCCAGCGCCCGAAGAGCCCGACGGGCCAGGTCACCGGCTTTCGCGGTTCGTGACAGGCGCAGGAGGGCCTGCCTGAGCTGAGGCGCCAGCATTGCGGGGAGGGAACGGTGCTCGGGAGCCTCGATCCGCAATGTGTGGATCCCGGCGGCCTCGGCATCATCTCGCATGCGATCCAGCAGGACCGTCTTGCCGACCCCACGGAGCCCCACCATCAGGAGACTCTTCGCCGGCTTCCCCCTCCGGACCCGCTCGATTGCCACCCGGACCGCTTCCCTCAGGGGATCGCGGCCCGCAAGCTCCGGCGGCGGCGCGCCGGCGCCGGGGGCGAATGGGTTCGTGATGGGATCCACGACCGAATTATAGCGAAATTAGCGAAGTTAGCAGCGACACATAATCTCGCTAATTTCACTCAAACTGCTGTCGCCACGCCCGAACTCAGTAGTTCTCCTTCACGTACTCCCGCCAGGCGATGTCCAGCTCCTCGAACTGCAGGCCGAGGATCTCCTTCATCGCCTCCTCCTGCTTCCGGCCGCCGCGGCCGACCGCCTCGCACCACTTCATGAAGTCCTCGCGGCGCTTGTCGAAGAGGTAGGTGATCAGGGACCACGCCTTCACCGAAGCCGGGTACTGGAGCTGTCCCATCCGGAGGCCGTAGAACATCCGGATGTCCGGGTCGGCCCCCTTCATCACGTCCGCCTTCACCAGGGCCTTCCAGTTCTCCGACTGGCCCCAGTCCTTCTCGCCGGAGAACGCCGTGGCGTAGTCGCCCCGCGACGTGCAGTGCGTCCGCGTCGAGTTCAGCGTCTTCACCGTGTAGTAGTAGGCGAAGCCCTCCTCGAGCCACGGCTGGGTGATCCCCCACTTCGACAGGATGAGGAAGTGCGCCGTGTGATGGACGAGACTGTCGATCGTCGACTCCATGCTCCCGTCGTCACCCTCGTAGATCGCGGCGAAGAGGTTGCTCGTGGTCCGGGAGCCCTTCAGCTTCTTCGTGAAGGCCTTGTCCTGTGCGCTCCCCCCGCCGAACGTATCGACGTAGCGGTGCCACTGCGCCTGGGTCCCCAGAACCAGGAGCGTCGCCTTCTTCCCTCCGAAGACGTCGAAGTTCGCGTCGTCGCCCACATCCTTGGCGAACAGGGCGAACGCCGTCTCGCAGGCCTTGATGTACTCCTTCAGGACCTTGGGCGGCATCACCGTCTCGATCCGGAAGTGGCCCGATTCCATCTTGTTCAGCTTGACGCCGAGGCCGCTCTCGAAGCGCGAGGGGGAGTCGTTGACGAGCTTCCCCTCCTTCGCGTCCTTCATGGCCTGGATCTGCTTCTGCGTCAGCCACTTCCCGTCGACCTTCTCGAAGCCCAGGCCCTTCCGCGCCGTGGCGTTGTCCGGGTCGTACTTGACGGCGTTCTCGTAGGCCTTGAGCATCTGGTACTTCAGCCCCTCCTTCTCGCACCAATTCCCGAGCCCGGCGTACTTCTTCGCGGTGTAGACACCCGTCTTCTTCTTCTCGGCCTCGAAGTCGTCGCAGATCTTCTTGAAGACCGAGTCCGGCATCGTCTGGACCTTGCTGTTCTGCTCGGGGAGCTTCGTCTTCTCGACGGGGTCCAGTTCCCAGCTTCGCCCCTTCCGGACGTAGCCCATCGCCTTCCGCGCCTTGCGGTTGTTCGGCTCGAACTCGATCGCCTTGACGTACGCCTCCCGCGCGAACTGGAAGAGCTTCTGTTTCTTGCCGTACTCGGCCAGTTCCACGTACTTCGCCGCGATGGCGCGGAGGAACTTCGCCTCCTTCTCCGCGTACATCTCGGACGGCTTCTTGTCCTTCGCCCAGCCATCCGAGAAGGCGGCCAGAACGAAGCACGGGGCCAGAACGAGAAGAATCCAGAACGCGCGTGCGCGCATCGGGCACCTCCGCAGAGTGAAACGCTCCGGGGCCGACGCGCCGACCCCGCTCCCGGTCATCTTACTCGGCCGACGGACAGATCCCGATCTCGGACCCACCCGGATCGAGGAGGATCGAGCAATCTAGCCGGCGAACGCCACCGCCTCCTTCGCCGCCGTCACCGCGAAGGGAAGGCTCATCTGATCCCCCGGCCCCGGCGCCGGCGGCCGGTCCGGGAGACCCGCGGCGATCCGCGCCGCGGAGACCATGCTGAGCACGCGCTCCCGCCAGAGGCGCGGCGGCTCCCCGTCGGCGTCGAACCGGCGGCGGTAGAGCGGCACCAGGTCCGGTCGGATCATCGCGAGCCGCGCGAGGAACGGCGCCCGCTCCGGGGGCGGAAGCCGGAGCACGTCC
>JBDLIY010000317.1:0-5170 GCA_039714635.1 Planctomycetota bacterium | reverse complement strand
CCCTTCACCTCGCGGAGCCGGGCGACGGCGGCCTCGTCGCCGGCGAGGGCGGCGATCCCGTAGACGGTCTCGGTGGGGAATGCGACGAGGGCACCCTCCCCGAGCCGGGCCCCGAGTCCGCCCGGCGGCTCGCCCCGGGTTCGGGAAGGTCCGGCTGATTCTGCCGGAGAGGAATAACAGCAAATAACAGAATATGTTATTCTGTGGCCACCATGAACATATCGTTGACACCTGAGTTGGAGGAATTCGTGGACTCCCTCCTGGCTTCGGGCATGTACTCCTCAGCGAGTGAGGTCGTGCGAGCCGGGCTTCGTCACTTGCGTCGTGCCGAGGAACTGCATGTCGGCCGCCTCCATGAACTCCGTTCGCTGGTCGCCGAGGGCGTGGCCGATCTCGAGTACGGTCGTTCGTTCGCCTTTGACGCGGACGACATCAAGAAGAAGGCGAGGAAGCGGCGACCTCGGAAGCGAGGGCACACCGGATGACGAAGGTCGTCCTGTCGGCCACGGCCGAGAGGGACCTCATCGAGGTCTGGCGTTACGTTTCCGTGGACAACGAAAGCGCCGCCGACCGGCTCATCGACCGGATCGAGCAGGCTTGCCGCCTCCTGGCCGGGGAACCCGGACTGGGTGCGCTTCGGGCGGAGCTTGGAGTTGGCCTCCGTAGCTGGTGCATGGGGCGGTACGTCGTGATCTACCGGTCAGCGGCCGTTGGGATCGAGGTTGTGAGGGTCCTTCACGGAGCACGGGATCTCCCCTCGCTGTTCGGTGTGGTCGTTGAAGACGGTCGAGGCAGTGGATACGGATCAGGAAGCGCCCACGACCGGGATCGAAGACTGAGAGGCTCCCCGCCCGTAACTCTTTCCCCTTTGCCGACGTAGCCCCTTCGCTACAATCCGGGCTTCCGCCCATGACACAGGAAGAAAGAGACGACCGGCGGCTGGCCTTCCTCGGACGGCTGGCCGGGGGCCTGGCCCACGAGATCCGGAATCCGCTCTCCACGATCGCCATGAACCTCCAGCTGCTCCAGGAGGACTGGGCCGATCCGGAGACGGACCGGGAACGGCGCACCGTGCGCAAACTCGAGGTCCTGGCGAAAGAAGTGAAGCGCCTGGAGTCCATCCTCGGCGACTTCCTCCGCTACGCCGGGCGGGACAAGCTCGAGAAGCTCCCCACGCGGCTGAACGACGTCGTGGAGGAGGTCCTCGAGTTCATGGGGCCGAAGTTCGCCGAGGGCGGGGTCGAGCTCCGGTTCTTCGTCGGCGAGCAGCTGCCGAAGATCCTCGTGGACCGGGACGCCGTGAAGCAGGTGCTGATGAACCTCGTGCTGAACGCCATCCAGGCGATGCCCGACGGCGGGGAACTGATGGTCCGGACCGCGCTCGACGCGGCCGGGGCCGTGGTGCTCGAGGTCACGGACACCGGCGAGGGGATCCCCGAGGAGCTCCTCGAGAAGATCTGGGACGTCTACTATTCCCGGCGGAAGACGGGAACCGGCATGGGGCTGCCGACGGCGCGGCGTATCGTGGAGGAGCACGACGGCGACATGACCGTCGTCTCCGAGCACGGGAAGGGGACGCGGTTCACGATCCGCATCCCCGTCTTCGCCGGGCTGCTGGATGAAGGAGAGGAAGCATGACGGCGACCACGCGGATCCTCGTCGTCGACGACGAACTGGACCACGCGGAGGCGATGGAGGAAGTCCTCACCCGCGTCGGGTACGAGGTCTCCCTCGCGACCTCCGGCGAGGTGGCCATCCGGATCGTCAAGGACGCCGATTTCGACCTCATCCTCACGGACCTGGTCATGGGGGAGATCTCCGGGATCGACCTGCTGCGGGAAGCGCGGCTCTCCATCCCGGACATCGTCGTCATCGTCATCTCCGGCCACGGCGGCGTCGAGGCCGCCGTCGAGGCGATGCAGCAGGGCGCCGCCACCTACCTCGAGAAGCCGCTGAACATCGACGCCGTGCGGCAGGTCGTCGCCCAGCAGGTCGAGAAGCAGACGCTGGCCCGACGCAACGTCGAGCTGGAGAAACGCCTCGACGAGCGGTTCGGCTTCCAGGGCGCCGAGGGGGGCATCATCGGCAAATCGCCGGCGATGCAGCGGGTCTTTACGGTCCTGACCCAGGTCTCCGGGACGAACGCCACCGTGCTCATCACCGGCGAGTCGGGCACGGGCAAGGAACTCGTCGCGAAGGCCATCCACCAGAACTCCCAGCGCAAGCACGGCCCCTTCGTCCCGCTGAACTGCGCCGCCCTGTCCGAGGGGGTGCTGGAGTCCGAGCTGTTCGGCCACGTCAAGGGCGCCTTCACCGGCGCGATCAAGTCGCGCGCCGGCAAGTTCGAGTTCGCGTCCGGCGGCACGCTCTTCCTCGACGAGGTGGGGGACATGCCCCTCGCCATCCAGGCGAAGCTCCTGCGCGTCATCGAGGAGCGCGAGGTGACGCGCCTCGGCGCGAACGAAGCCGTGAAGACGGACGTGCGCCTCCTGGCGGCGACGAACAAGGACCTGAGGGCGGAGGTGAAGAAGGGCAACTTCCGCGAGGACCTCTTCTTCCGCCTGAACGTGATGACGATCCCGCTGCCGCCGCTCCGGGAGCGCGGTGCGGACATCCCGCTGCTCGTGAACGCGACGCTCCAGGACGCGGTGGAGGAGCACGGCAAGCCGGTGGAGGGGATCACGCCGGAGGCGCAGGACGCGCTGCGGGCCTACGACTGGCCGGGCAACGTCCGCGAGTTGAAGAATGCCGTGGAGAGCATGGTCATCGTCAGTCGCGGGGCCGAGCTCACCGTGGACGACCTGCCGGCGGGGATCCGGGAATCGTCCGGCGAGATCGCCCCGGCGGCGTCCGTGACCGGCGCGACGATCGCGGACATGGAGCGACGCCTCATCGAGGAGACACTCGCCGAGGTCGAAGGCAACCGCGAGCAGGCGGCGACCCGGCTGGGCATCTCCGAACGCACGCTCTACCGCAAGATCAAGTCCTATGAAGATCCCTCGGAGGGCTGACAGAAGGTCAGGACGGACGTCCTTCGAAGCGGCGGCCTGACAGCGTGTCACCCTCCCGGTCTCGCCGGGAACTTCAATAAGGCCTGTATCATGTGCCCTTGACATGGGTTACGCGAGTTCATCAATCCCCACGAACGCGGCACGGGGTTTGTTGTGTCCCCCTCCGAAGCACTCAGTCTGCATTCGATTGGAGGAACCATGGCTCAGACGGACAAGATCATCGGCATCGACCTCGGCACCACGAACTCCGTGGTGGCCGTGATGGAAGGCGGCGAGGCGAAGGTCATCCCGAACCGGGACGGCCACCGCATCACGCCCTCCGTCGTCGCGTTCACGGAAAACGGCGAGAGGCTCGTGGGGCAGCTGGCGAGGCGCCAGGCCGTCACGAACCCGGCGAACACCGTGTTCTCGATCAAGCGCTTCATGGGCCGCCGGCCCGGCGAGGTCGACGAGGAAGAGGGCATGGTCCCGTACAAGATCTCGACCGGGAGCGAGAACCTGGTCTCCGTCGAGATCCGGGACAAGTCCTACAGCCCGCCGGAGATCTCCGCGATGGTGCTGCGGTACCTCAAGGAGGCGGCGGAGGACTACCTCGGCGCCGAGGTCACCCGCGCCGTCATCACGGTGCCGGCCTACTTCAACGACAGCCAGCGCCAGGCGACGAAGGACGCGGGGAAGATCGCCGGCCTTTCCGTCGAGCGGATCATCAACGAGCCGACCGCGGCCTCCCTGACCTACGGCCTCGACAAGAAGGCGAACGAGAAGATCGCGGTCTACGACCTGGGCGGCGGCACGTTCGACATCTCGATCCTCGAGGTGGGCGACGGCGTCATCGAGGTGCTCGCCACGAACGGTGACACCCACCTGGGCGGCGACAACTTCGACGACGTGATCATCAACCACATCGCCGACGAGTTCCAGAAGGAGCACGGGATCGACCTCCGCCAGGACCAGATGGCGCTCCAGCGCCTGAAGGACGAGGCGGAGAAGGCCAAGATGGCTCTCTCGACGTCGATGCAGACCGACATCAACCTGCCGTTCATCACGGCGGACGCCACCGGGCCCAAGCACCTGAACCTCGGCCTCTCTCGCGCGAACCTCGAGCAGCTGGTGGAGAAGCTCGTCGACCGGACGAAGGGTCCCTGCGAGCGGGCGCTGGCCGACGCGAAGCTCGGCGCGGGCGAGATCGACCAGGTCATCCTGGTCGGCGGCATGACGCGCATGCCGCTCGTCCAGGCCGTCGTGAACGAGCTCTTCGCGAAGGAGCCCCACAAGGGCGTCAACCCGGACGAGGTCGTGGCCCTCGGCGCCGCCATCCAGGGCGGCGTGCTGGCCGGCGACGTGAAGGACGTCCTCCTCCTGGACGTGACCCCTCTCTCCCTCGGCATCGAGACCCTGGGCGGCGTCTTCACGAAGCTGATCGACCGGAACACCACGATCCCTTCGAACAAGAAGGAGATCTTCTCGACGGCCGCCGACAGCCAGCCCGCGGTGGACGTCCATGTGCTGCAGGGCGAGCGCGAGATGGCGCAGGACAACCGGACGCTCGGCCGCTTCCAGCTGTCCGGCATTCCGCCGGCTCCGCGAGGCGTTCCGCAGATCGAGGTGAACTTCGACATCGACGCGAACGGCATCCTGAACGTCTCCGCGAAGGACCTGGGCACGGGGACGGAGCAGTCGATCGAGATCAAGTCGTCCTCGGGCCTCGAGGAAGACGAGATCGACCGGATGGTGCAGGAAGCCGAGTCCCACGCGGACGAGGACAAGAGCCGCCGCGAAGTGGTCGAGAAGCGCAACCAGGCGGAGAACGTCGCCTACCAGACCGAGAAGCTCGTCAAGGAGCACGGCGACAAGCTTCCGGAGGAAGACAAGTTGGCGATCGAGGACGCGATCGAGAAGGTGCGGAAGGCCCGCGAGGGCGAGGATCCGGCCGCGATCGACACCGCGATGGAGGAGCTGCAGCAGGCTTCGTACAAGCTGTCGGAGATCCTCTACAAGGACGCGCAGGCGCAGGGTGGCGAGGCCGGCGAAGGCGCGGCCCCGTCCGGCGCGCCCGGCGGTGAGGCCCCGAAGGATGACGGCGAAGAGGTCATCGACGCCGACTTCGAGGTGAAGGAGGACTAGGAGGTCGATCGGCCGCCCCCGGCCTGCTGCGCGGG
>JBDLIY010000316.1:0-5170 GCA_039714635.1 Planctomycetota bacterium | reverse complement strand
GTCGACGGGAAGGGCCCCGCCCTCCGCCTGACGCTCCACGAGGCGCAGGACACCCTGCCCCGCGTCAGCCCGGACGGCAGTACCGTGGCCTTCAGCTCGGTCCGGAACGGCAACTACGACATCTTCACGGTGCCGATCACCGGCGGCCGGCCGAAGCAGATCACCTTCCACTCGGCGTACGAGGCGCTCTGCGACTGGTCCCCGGACGGCAAGAGGCTCCTCTTCACGACGAACCGGCCCGCGGACGTGGGCCGCGTCGACATGTTCGAGGTCAGCCTCGAGGGCGGCACCCCGCGGCGGCTCACGTACGACGGCGGGCGCGGCGGCTCCTACTCGAAGGACGGGAAGTGGATCGTCTACGCGCGCGGCTACGTGGACATCTACTGGGACAACTACAAGGGCTCGTCGAACTTCGACCTCTACGTGATGCCGGCCGAGGGCGGGATCCCGCGCCAGTTGACGCAGACGGACGGGAACGAGCGGTACCCCTTCCTCAGCGCCGACGGGAAGACGGTGTACTTCGTCGCCGAACAGAAGGGCGTCGCGAACTTCTACTGCATGCCCTTCGAGGGCGGCGAGCGGAAGCAGGTCACGAAGTTCACGGGCACGGACGTCCACCGGCCGGACTTCGCCCGGGACATGAAGACGGTCGTCTTCGAGCGCGCCGGGAGGCTCTACCGGACGGACATCACCGCTCCGAAGGAGAAGCCGGACGCCATCCCGCTCGTCGTGCAGTCCGACGTCCGTCACAGCGGGACCCAGCGCCGCACGATCACCGGCGGCGGCGAGCAGGCCTGCGTCAGCGCGTCCCGCGGCGAGGTGGCCTTCACGCTGCGCGGCGACATCTGGACGATGCCGATCGGCGGCGGGCGCGGGAAGCGGATCACCTCCGGCCCGGCCATCGACATGTGGCCCCGCTTCTCGCCGGACGGCAGCAAGCTGGCCTACTTCAACAACCGGTCGGGCAACAACGACATCTTCATCCTCGACCTGAAGACGGGGTCGACGACGCAGGTGACGAAGCACGCCGCCAACGACCACTTCCAGAACTGGTCGCCGGACGGCAAGCAGCTGGTCTTCTGCTCGGAGCGGAGCGGGAACAAGGACATCTGGCTCCTCGACCTCGAGTCCGGCCTGACGACGCAGCTGACGAAGCACCGCGCGGCGGACGACGACCCGACGTTCTCCCCGGACGGGAGCCTGATCGCGTTCGACTCCGGCCGTGAGGGCAGCCAGGCGATCTACGTGATGAACGCCGA
The DNA here is from genome assembly GCA_039714635.1 of Planctomycetota bacterium. Lineage (GTDB taxonomy): Bacteria > Planctomycetota > JAJSAM01 > JAJSAM01 > JAJSAM01 > JBDLIY01. The sequence goes on along the minus strand of JBDLIY010000316.1, from coordinate 3,911 downwards.
CGGCACCGGCCTGCGCCGCGTCACGAGCGGGGCGTCGTTCTTCCAGGTGCCGAGCTTCTCGCCGGACGGCCGCATGCTGGTCTACGAGGGCTACAGCCCGAACTCCGGGCGCGGCGGCGGTCTCTACGTCACGTACGTGAACGGCGGGCCGGTCGCACAGATCTCCACGGACGGTCAGACCGCCCACTGGAGTCCGGCCGGCGACTACATCTACTTCCACGCGATGCGGAGCCTCGGTCGCCGCGGCCAGACGAGCGGCGGCATCTACCGCGTGCGGGCGCCGAAGGACGTGGCGGCCGGCGAGCTGGTGCCGTTCATCGGCACCGTCGAGGTGAACCTCCGCGAGGAGCTGGCGAACCTCTTCGACGAAGCGTGGAACGCGCTCGGGATGGGCTTCTACGACACGAAGATGCACGGCGTGGACTGGAAGGCCATGCGGAAGAAGTACCGCGACATGGCGATCGACTCGGAGTGCAAGTCCGAGTTCCAGAACATCGTCCGCCAGATGCTGGCCGAGCTCGGCGCGAGCCACCTCGGCATCAACGGCGGCATGGCGAACGGGAACAGCGTCATGCCGTCCGTCGACGCCAACGGCTACCTGGGTCTCGACTTCGAGCCCGGCAAGGGCGGCCACAAGGTCGCGAAGGTCCTGGCCGGCGCTCCCGGCGACCGGGCCGGCCTGCGCGTCGGCGACGTCGTCACCCGGATCGGACGGACGAAGCTCACCGCGAAGACGAACCTCGACAAGGTCCTGCGCGGCACGGTGGACAAGGACCTGCCCGTGACGTTCCGGCCGCTGTCCCCGTCGGGGCTCGGCAGCGCGCGCACGATCCTCGTCAGGCCCGCCAGCATCATGAGCATCTTCGGCCTGCGCCGCTCGAACTGGGTGAGGGGTTGCACGACGAAGGTGAAGGAGGTCGGGAAGGGCAAGGTCGGCTACATCCACCTGAACATGATGATGCCGCCCAACCTGGCGCAGTTCCAGCAGCAGATCATGTCGCTCAACCGCAACCGCCGGATCAAGGGCCTCGTGCTCGACGTCCGGAACAACGGCGGCGGCAACATCCACAACCAGCTGATCGCGATCCTCATCGCGAAGCCGCTCGCGCGGGTGCAGGTGCGCGGCGGACCGAAGGTCGTCCAGCCGTCCCTCTACTGGGACAAGCCGGTGGTGCTGCTCACGAACGAGCGCTCTTTCAGCGACGCCGAGGTCTTCCCCCACATGTTCAAGGCGAGCAAGCTTGGCAAGATCGTCGGTGTGCCGACGGCCGGCGGGGTGATCGGGACGGTCGACATCACGCTGTCGGACGGCAGCAGCTTCCGCGTTCCGCGCGTGGGCTACTGGTCGATGGACGGGAAGAACCTCGAAGGTCTCGGCGTGAAGCCGGACATCATCGTCCGCGAGACGCCGGAGGACCGCCGGAAGGGCCGCGACCCGCAGCTCGACAAGGCGCTCGAGGTGATCCTCGGGGACATCAAGGCTGCCGGGGCCGCGAAGAAGCCCGAGCCGAAGAAGCCCGAACCGAAGGTCCCGGCGAAGCCCGAGCCGAAGAAGCCCGAGCCGAAGCCGGCCGTTCCGGCGGGCCCGGAGAACCCGCTGGCGGACGCGCGCGCCGGCGAGTGGGTGCTGTACTCGGTGAACGTCCCCGGCGCCGAGCCGGCGAAGGTGAAGGTGACGGTCCGCGAGGTGAAGGACGGCGTGGCGCACTTCGACACCGAGACCGTCGAGGGCGGCCCGGTCGACCTGCCGCTGCCCGGGAAGGCGCCGGTGGGCCCGATCCTCGAGACCGTGGGGCAGATGGGCAAGGTGATCTCCCACTCCGTGGTCGACGCCCCCTTCGGCCCGAAGAAGGCCGTGAAGATGCTGCTGGCCGACGTGGAGTGGCCGGACGGCTCGATCATCACGCTCACGTTCACGAACGAGATCGGGGCCTACGGCCTGTACCGGATCGAGATGAACAAGGCGGCGATTCTGGTCGCGGAGAAGTGGGGCTACGAGCCCCCGGCGAAGCCGGAGCCGAAGGCCGAGCCCAAGCCGGAGCCGAAGGCCGACGCCGCCCCGCCGCACCCGATCCATGATGCGAAGGTGGGGGAGTGGATCCGTCTCCGGCAGTCGACGCCGACGGGCCAGGAGGTCGAGATCGTCATCACCGTCACGGAGGTGACGGAGGACACGGTCACCCTCACGCAGGCGTTCCACATCGGCGGGCGGGAGGTCCCGGGCCGCGAGGTCAGTCGCTCCCGCGACAAGACTCTGAAGCCGCCGGAGGGCTATGAGCTCGTCGGGTACGGCCGGGAGAAGATCACGATCGGCGAGCACGAGCTCGACTGTCACACGATGACGGCGAAGGATCCCGCCGGCCGCGAGATGAAGTGGTGGGTGGCCCCCGAGGTCCCGGTGAGCGGCTACGTCCGCCTGGACCGGGACGGCGAGACGATGTTCGAAGCCATCGAGTGGGGCACCGACTGAATGGTACTCATAGGCATCGGGCGTCGTAAGGCCTGAAGTCGAAGAGACTTGCAGACGCGGGGTGCGGATCCTGGATCCGCACCCCGCGGTCTTTTCCATTAAGTTCCGGATACAGGACGCCGAAATCGTATAATGCAGTCCACTGCTTGACTGGGTGAGACGTCACCACGTGCTGCAGGCTGTACAGGTCCACTTGGCTGAAGAGGTGTGAGATGGCCGGCATCGAACGGAAGGCGCTCCCCGATCGCAAGTCCCCCGCCTGGCGGAGGGAGTGGGGCTGCCCGCTGACGAAGAACCGCACGCCCTGGTGCTTCAACATCTGCACGCCCGTCGACGGCATGGGCGAGTGCGGCCGGCTCCAGCCCTACCACCTCGTCGGCCGGACCGACGGCGCCATCCTCCGCTACCGCGCGAAGCAGGAGTTGAAGGCCGTCGTCTGATCCGCACGCATTTCTCGGACCCGGAGGGAAAGATTGCTATCTCTCGGGCTTCGATTCCATTGCCATCGACTGGCGACCATCCCGCGAGGAAACCATGATCAGCAAGGACCTGCTTCAGAAGCTGAACGAGCAGATCGGCCTCGAATTCGAGTCGGCCAACATCTACCTCCAGATGAGCTCCTGGTGCGCCGCGAACGGGCTCGACGGGTGCGCGAGCTTCCTCCGCGCTCACACCGCCGAGGAGATGTCCCACATGTTCCGGCTCTTCGACTACGTCAACGAGATCGGCGAGATGGCGATCATCCCCGAGATCCCGAAGCCGCGGGCCGAGTACGAGAACGTCCGTGAGCTCTTCTCCGCCACGCTCGAGCACGAGAAGTACATCACGAGGAAGATCAACGAGCTCACCGCCGCCGCGTTCGAGGACAAGGACTTCTCGACGTTCAACTTCCTGCAGTGGTACGTCGCCGAGCAGCACGAGGAGGAGGCGCTCTTCAACAAGATCCTCGACCTCGTCGACATGGTCGGCCACGAGGGCCGTGGCCTCTACCACCTCGACAAGGAGATCACGACGATCTCCGCCGACGTGGTCGCCGGGCCGTCCGCCTCCACCGAGATGCCGGGTTAGCCCGACGCCAGTCTGATCAGCAGCACCTCGGCCGGGGAGCCGATCCGGACCGGAATCATCGAGTAGCCGACGCCCCGGCTGACGAACAGCACCGAGTCGCCGCGCTCGTACCGGCCGCACCACCAGCCGTGCTCCGTGTGGCGCACCGGCGGGCGGCGACCCAGGACGATCTGGCCGCCGTGGGTGTGACCCGACAGGGTGAGTTCGACGCCCGCGGCGGCCGCGTCCTCGAAGGCGTCCGGTTCGTGGGAGATGAGTACGGCCGGCTCGCCGTTCCGCCACCCGTCGAGCGCCGCCGGCACGTCCGCCGTGCCGCGCCCGAGGTTGTCGATCCCGGCCAGCCAGAAGCGGTCGCCGTTCCGCTCCAGGGCCT
>JBDLIY010000315.1:0-5217 GCA_039714635.1 Planctomycetota bacterium | reverse complement strand
TAGGAGAGTCGGAAGTGACCGGCCGCGTCGACGATGATCGAGGCGACTCCCTTCCCGTCCTCCCCCGTCTTCGCCGCGACGGACTCGACGTCCTCCCAATCCACGACGGTGACCTTCTTCCCGTCCTTCTCCTCCTCCCGGTCCACGCGCTTCGCGAGGACGAGCTTCCCCTCGCTCGCGACCGGGTTCCTGTTGGCGTCCTCCGCCTTGACGGTGATCTCCACCGCGTCGCCGGGCTTGTAGAGCGACCGCCGGGACTCCGTCTGGACGAAGAACGGCTTCTTCGTGGCGAAGATCTGCGCCGAGCCGTGGATCTCGCGCCGGCTCTGGTCCGTCACCTTCGCCTCGATGAAGAAGCGCGAGTCCCGCTCGTCCTTGTACTTCTTCGCGTCGAACTCGATCTCGAACGTCCCGTCGTCGGCCAGGTCGGCCTCGCCTTCGGTGACCAGCTCCCGACCCCACCAGTGGCGCGGCGTCGGGTAGAGGTCCTCGTAGTACCACCCGAAGCGGCGCTTGATCGGCATGTGGTGGACGTACGGCTGGCGGAAGACCTGGTACTTGAGCTTCCCGTGGGCGACCGGCGCGCCGAAGTAGTACGTCGCGGTGACCTTCGCCGTCACCTTCGCGCCGGGCTCGACCCGCGCCGCGTCCGACGCCACCTTCACCTCGAACTCCGGCTTCTTGTACTCCTCCACCCTGAACTGCGTGCCGACCCAGTTCGCGGAGTAGTACTGCTGCCCGTCGATGAACGTCCGCACGTTGTACATCCCCAGCGGCGGCTCCTCGTCGAGCGCGAGGTCGGCCGACACCGAACCGTGATCGTTCGTGACGAGCGTCTGCGAGAAGATCTTCTCCCCGCGCGGGTTCTGGACCTCGACCAGCACCGCCTTGCCTTCCCGTACGCTCATCCCGTCCGGCCCCTGCGCCCGCACCACCGACTTCAGGTGGACCGTCTGGTTCGGCCGGTAGACCGGCCGGTCCGTCGTCGACCAGACGCGGAACGGCGCCAGGGCCCGCGGCGACCGTCGGTAGGTGCGCGAGAGGACGACGTCGTCCTCCAGCGTCCCCACCGCCTCGAGGTTGCAGCTCTTCGACGGCAGGCCGGTGAGATCGACGTGAGCCAGGCCGCTCTCGTCGGAGACCGCCTCAAACGTCCGCTTCAGCCACAGCGGCCCCGCCCGCCAGTTCGCCTTGAGGACGAAGTTCACCCCCGCCTTCGGCTCGCCGGTCACGGCGTCGGTCGCGAAGAAGAGCACCATCTCAGGGCTCGACTTCATCGCCATCGCGATCCCGCTCGCCAGGACGAGCGAGCGACACGTGGTCTTCTCCCCCTCGGCGACGAGGAGGAAGGCCCCCGCCGCCTTGAACGGCAGCTTCAACGGCCCCTGGATCCCCTTGTGGTCGTCCCCGACGCCGGACTCGATCTCCCACGTCGCGAACGGAGTCAGCTTCGAGACGTCGATCTTGTCCAGCTGGTGGAAACGGTAGGCGCTCTTCACCAGCGCCGGCATGTCCAGCCGGAAGGCCGTGAAGCGGATCTTCGCGACGTTGCGCACCGCCAGGCCAAGGACCAACTCCTCGTCCGGCAGGAACGGCCGGCCGACCTGGACCCGGATCTCCTCCTTCCGGATCTGCTGGAGCGCCGCCCTCGCCGTGTCCGCCCACTCGCTGCCGGGGAACTCGGTAAGCAGCGCCTCGTACTCGGCCACCGCCTTCACGAAGTCGTTCAGCCGCTGCTGGTGCGTGACCGCGAACAGGTACTGCGCGTCGTCGGCGTACGGGCTCTCCCCGTGCTCAGCCAGGATCCGCTCCCAGGCCTTGAACCCCTTCTCGATCTCGCCGTGGTAGCGCCGGAGCGCCTTCTCCATCTCCTCCGGCTTCTCGCCCTCGACCGTCCCGACGTAGTAGTTCGCGTTGTTTCCAAACACCGTGGCGAGAACGTTCACGTGGAACGCGCCGAGCCGGTACAGCGCCTTCGGCGCGTCGGGCCCCTTGTCGGCCAGTTCGACGATCTTCTCGTACGTCGCGACGACCCGCGCGTACCGCGCCTCGTCCTGCTTCTTCATCTCCCGCTTGCGGTAGTCGTCCCAGGAGAGCTTCACGTCCTGCGGGTCCGGCTGGTAGTGCTTCTCCTCCCAGACCTTGTAGTCGATGTCGTAGCCCCAGGCGTGGGAGAGGCCGGCGGCGATGTCGAACAGCACGGCGATCTGCTCGGTTTTCATCTCCTTCCCGGCGTACCAGTCCAGCGCCTCGTCGAGCCAGGCGATCGTCTCCGTCCGCCCGCCCCAGTGCGCGACCAGCGTGTGGCCGAGCAGCTTCGTGACCTCCGCCCGCTCTTGCGTCTTCGGCTCCGTCTTCGCCACGAACTTCTTCAGCCGCTCCACCGCCTGCCAGCGCTGCCGGATCCCGAGCAGCGAGCGCGCGACGCCCATCCGCGCGTGGTGCGCCTTCGGCCCGTCGGGAAGGGCCTTCAGGTAGGCCTCGTAGGAGGCCAGCGCCTGCTTGAAGGTCTTCCGCTCGAAGAAGCGGTCCCCGGTGGCGATCAACTCGTCGGGGCTCGGCTCTTCTGCGAGCAGCGCGGTGCCGATCGAGACGGCGGCGACGGAGAGGACGAGGAAGAGGGCGAGCGTTCTCATGGCGACTCCCGTGAACAGGTTCGTCCCATAGTACGCGCTCGACGGGGGTCGGTTCCCGGGACAAAACGAAGGCGGCCCGGGTCATCCCCGGGCCGCCTCTGGACACCCCGCCTGGTCCGAACCCGGCGGCCCGTATGGGGACGCCGTTGACGGTGTGTGTACCTTGTTTCCTGGGCGATCGATTTCGATCCGTTCGGAACCGCGACGGGCCTTGTCGGCACGACGAGGGGGAACCGTTCCCCCACCGGACAGCGTCCCCGCCGCGACCAGGCGACTCTCCTATGGTCAGTGGTGAATGTTCCGGGGCGTCCGGGTGGGGGTATCGCATCGGGCGTGCCAGAGTTGCGGCATCATCGCAAGATGCTTTGGATCAACGGGTTGCGCGGGGCTGATCTTGCACGCCCCTGTCCCCGCATGGCGGCAGGTGCTGTCCTGAGGGGGGGACAGGTTCGAGACGGCCTTGTGTTCCAACGGTTCGTGCGAGAGTCGCTGCTGCAGGAGATTCACCCCGACCCCAGAGCGCACTTGCGTAAGGTCACACTGACTCTTCTCGTTCGTCGCTCCCAGGATTCACCGCCGCCTCCTCTCCTGCCAACCGAGAAACTTCGCGATGATGAACGGCCACGCAAACACCACACCAGCAAGGAAGAGCTTGAACCACTCAATCTGCCGGGGACGCGCTGGCCGATGGTCGCTTGGCTTGCCGCGGCCTTGAAGAAGGAAGAGCGGGATTCCGATGATGGCGCCCAGCAGGAACACCGGGAACACGATGTCAGGGAACAGCCAGGCTGCTGCCACGAGGAGCATGGGATAGCCGATCAGGAGTACATCAGCAGCGTCCACGCGCAACCGCAAGACGGCTACTCCTCCCCGGCAATCTTGTCGCCGATCCAGCGGCCCCCCAGGTAGCCGCCGGCACCTACCCCAACGACCGGGATGCCGGTCCTGATGCCGGCCTGGATGAGCACACGTGGAGGTCCCCAGGACAGCTGCGCCGGGGACAACGCCGAGTACTCGACGACTCTCGCCCCCCCGCGCGCCAGAAACTCTGCTTGGTGAGGATTGAGTCCCCGCAAAACGTCGGATCGCCGTAGAACAAGACGCACGATCACGTCCTCGGATCTCTGCGCATAGCCGGCCGCGATCTTCGAGATCCCCGAAGTCGATACGAATGGTGTGTTCACCAGACTACCGATCCAGCTCGGATTCCACGAATGCCTAACCCGAGCCCCAAGCCCCTCCTCGGCTGCCTGCCCGAGTCGCTGTCCCTTGCTGAGCAGCATTGGCGTGCGCTGGATCTGCTCGAACTCGGCGCGGCTCATCCCCCGAAAGACCGTGATCGTCTCTTTCGCGCCCCCCTGAACGGTTACCTGAACGCCAACCCTCTGCGTTCCAGCAAGCCTTGCCCGGAGAGCCATACTCTATGAATCGGCCACGGCCTCTTCCGCCTCCAGTGCCGGGACGGCCCACGCCGACGGCTGCAGACGAGGCGGTACAAGGCTCAGCTCCCGCACCGGCTGCCGCCTATCTGGCAGGCTGTCGGGCGCAGGTCTTTCGACGTTGGGAAGCGGTGTTACGCCGACAGCCTGCTAGTGAATTCCGACCTCATTGAGCCAGCGGTTTGCGATAGGCTGCACCGCACGCCAGGTCAGGTCTTCGTGAGCTAGGCTGGATGACCAAGCGATGCAGAAGGCAACTTGAACTGTATGCCCCGGCGCACTCGGAGGGATGCGCACACTGACATGGGATGCATCGGCGCGGATCGCGAAATCCTCAAGCAAGACATTGGGACCGATCGGCAGACGGTCATTCTCCTCGGCACGACGCAGAAGAAGTTCCTCATCTTCTGTGCCAATCGTCACACGCGACTCCTGACCCGCCCATGTGAACGCGGACAGCCACTCGCCGTGGTCATCGCCCTCATACGTCGACTCCGCAAAGCGGCAGCGGCAAATGTACGTTGCCGCTGCCGCGGTCGATAGCTGGGTCCTCCATACCGCTAGAACTCGCCCCAACAGCCCTAGCGCTTGGAAGCCCGGTGCCTGGTCATCAGCAATCACAAGTTCATGCCGAACTCCCCTTCCTCCCCACTGCAGCCATGCGACTCCGCTTCCGACAGTGAGACAATGATCTACATTCTGTTCGCTTGCAGCGAGCCCCACCGCACTGGCATGCAATGACACACAACCAAGAGGCGTCTCGATGACCGGAAGGACTCGTGCCGAGTAGAGGCGCACTGACCGGCCCGGCGCGAACAGCATGGGAGTTCCTCGCTCAGCCATAACTACTTCACCACCTGCACCGCGAACGGCAAACGGCCTTGAGAGCGCAGGCCATCCGAGGCCTACATCGACCTATCTCGGTCATCGTGGAGAGTGAGGAGGAACCCATCTGGCTGTGTATCCGAAGCTAACCGACCACAAGAGAGCAGATAAGTTCACCATGGTCTCCTTGGCCTGACGGGGAAGGCGTGGGTCCCTCCGCCCCTGCGCCGAACGATCTTCACCCACGTTGTGAGTCTCAGAGACTCGCTGTGAGTCCTTCCCCGACTGGCCACCGCCCAGGCAAGCACGAACTGCCT
>JBDLIY010000314.1:0-5238 GCA_039714635.1 Planctomycetota bacterium | reverse complement strand
GACGGCGTAGTCCGGCCCGAATTCCTCGCCGAGGAAGTGGTGGACCTGCGCCGTCGTGAACTCGTGGGAGTACCCGGCGTCGACCCGCACGAGGACGGAGTCGCCGGGCTCGAGGACGGCGCCCTCGCCGGAGACCAGGTGCCGCGACAGGATCCGCTCCGCCATCGTGAGCGGCCTCGCGCTACGCGCCGGCGGCGCCGGGACCTCCGTCTCGGCGCTATCGAGCCGCTTCAGGTAGGGGAAGAGCCCGCCCGAGCGCACGATCCCGGTCGTGACTTCGTCGTACCCCTCGGTGAAGTCGTCGAGCGGAACGGCCTCGCCGGCCTGCAGGCGTTTCAGCAGCGCGTGGTCGCCCATCAGGACGCCCTGGTTGACGTTGTTCCGCGCGTGGATGGGGGCGAAGGAGGCGGCGATCGCGATCCGGATGCCCGACCATTTCTCCGCCTGCACCGCCGTCTCGCGCGAGCTGCCGACGCCCTTCCGCACGCCGGAGACGATCACCTCGAAGTTCCCGTTTCTCAGCGCGTCCGGGCCGAAGATCCGCTCGCCGTCGACGATCAGTCCCGCGTAGGCGTTTTTCGCGATCTCTTCCGGGTCCCAGTCGAAGCAGACCCAGGCCGGCGTCATCACGTCGGTGTTGATGTCGTCCAGCAGGTCGTCGACCGCGAGGTCGGCCATCGTCAGGTCGAGCTCGCCGGCGAGCTGGCGCCGGATCAGGTCGGCGTCCTTCGTCAGGAAGAGGACGCGGCGGCCGGGGGTGAGGGTGACGGTTTCCATGCGGGCTTCCTTCCGCGGATCAGGTCTCGTCGCGGATCGCTTCCTTCATGCGCTCCCGCGCCTCCGGTGACAGGTCGCCGAGGGCGGCGGGATCTCCGTCCTCCGTCCCGGTGGTCGCGGCGAGCGACCGGACCACCACCCCGATCGCCTTCGACTGGCGGACGGCGCGCCGGCAGAGCCGGCACATGAGAAGATGCATCTTCAGGGCGATGCGCCGGCGGAACGGCAGCGGCGAGAGCTGGGCCTCGGTCATCGCCTCGGCCGCCTCCCGACAGGACATCATCCACAGCATCGCGCGGTTCCTTGTGTCTCGGGGCCGGAGTTCGGCCTCACACCAAGAGCGCCGATTCGCCCGTCCGACAAGGAGCGAGAAGGGCGCAACCTCCCTGGTTTCAACCGACGAGCGACGCCGGGGGGCGGGATGAAGCGGCCCTCGACTGTCGTCGAACTTCGGTCCCGAGGCACTCGCCCCGGACTCCCGGTTTCGATGAGTCGTCGGGAACGGGCGCAGTTTACAGGCGTGGCGATCACGCCGCCTCGAACCAGTTCTTCTCGAGGCACCGGCGGAGCTTCGTCCGCGCCCGGTGCAGCAGGACGCCGAGGTTCGTCTTCGTCACGGAGAGGAGGTCGCAGACCGCGTCGGTGGGGTGCTCGTCGATGACGCGCAGCGAGAAGACCTCCGCCTGGCGCTCCGGCAGGCCGGCCATGCACTCCGCGAGGACGCGGAGGAAGTCCTCGCGGTGCATCATCTCGGCGGGGTCCATCTCCCAGGCGCCGGGGCCGTCCTTCCAGTGGCCGCGCTCGTCGAAGAGGTGGTCGGCCGGGTCGTCCCCCGCGATGTCCGTCGCCGGGACCTCCCGCTGCTTCTTGCGGTAGTGGTCGGCGATCTTGTTCCTCAGGATCTGGATGAGCCAGGTCCGCTCGGCGGCGCGGCCCGAGTAGCGATCCCGGGAACGGAACCCGGCGAGCAGCGCTTCCTGCACGACCTCCTCGGCGAGATCGCGGTCGCGGACGCGGAGCATGGCGAACCGGAACATGGCGTCGCCGTGTCCGTCCACCCAGGTCTCCGGGTCCGAGGGTTGGTGCTTTCCTTCGCTCACGATCGGACCATTCTGCCCGAAGGACGAATGAGAACCAGTTTCTGTTCGAACGCGCTACGATGCCGGGAACAGGAGGCCCACATGGTGATGAAGCCGTCGCAGATGCTGCCGCTCGGGACGCCGGCCCCGGACTTCGACCTGCCGGACCCGGACGGCACGCGCCACACGCTCGCCGGATTCGCGGGGAAGCCGCTGCTCGTGATGTTTCTCAGCAACCACTGCCCGTTCGTGATCAACATGAAGACGGAGCTGGGCGCGTTCTCGGCGGAGTTCGGGGAGAAGGGCCTCGGGATCGTCGCGATCATGTCGAACGACGTCGCGAGCTACCCGGCGGACGCCCCGGCGAAGATGAAGGAGGACGCGGAGCGGTTCGGCTACGCGTTCCCGTATCTCTACGACGAGACCCAGGAGGTCGCGAAGGCGTACTCGGCGGCCTGCACCCCGGATTTCTTCCTGTTCGACGCGGACCATCTCCTGGCCTACCGGGGCCAGTTCGACGACAGCCGCCCGGACTCGGGGATCCCGGTGACGGGGGAGGACATGCGCGCGGCGGTTCTGGCGGTGCTGGCCGGCGGTGCCCCCGACGACGAGCAGAAGCCCTCCATCGGCTGCAACATCAAGTGGAAGGCGGGAGGCGAGCCGGAGTACTTTTAGGTTCAGACCCCGTGGGGTCTGAACCTATCCGGCGTTGCAGAACACGGCGAGGGTCGTCCGCGCCAGGAAGGCGTCCTTCTGCTCCTGCAGCGCGACCACCTCGTCGTGGATCGGACACTTGTTGTCGCCCACGCCGCAGTAGTCCGGTCCGTGGGGACACGCGATCGCCGGGTCCTCGCGCTCGAAGCACCGGGTGATGTCGAGCAGGGTGATCTCCTCCGGCGCGCGTCCCAGGCAGTACCCGCCACGTGGACCGGGCGCGCCGCGCACCAGGCCGACCTGCGAGAGGATGGTGAGGACCTTCGCGACGAACGGCCTCGGGAGCCTGCGCCGATCGGCGACCTCCGTGGCCGTCAACCGCTGGCCGTCCTCGCACCAGAGCTCGGCCAGCAGGCTCATGGCGGCGATGGCGCACTCGCTGGATCTGTTGAGCATGGCCGGGTTCGTGCCTCGTCGAATCGGACTCCCGTCACCGCTGACTGTAACGCCCCTCCAGGATCGGGAGCGAGATCTTGATCGCCACCGTGAGGATCAGCAGCCCGCCCGCCCAGATGCCGGCGACGATGCGCCACTCCACGAGGCTGGGCAGATACTCGACGATCTCGTGCAGCGCGCTGGGGATGAAACCGGGAACGATGAGGCCGAGACCCTTCTCGATCCAGATCCCCACGAAGGTCAGGACGCAGGCGGCGACCAGCAGGCCCCGCTTCTGCAGGATGCGCGGGTGGAAGAACGCCAGGGCCGCCAGCACGTTGAATCCCACGGCGGTCCAGATGTACGGGACGAGCTTGTCGTGACCGTGCAGGCCTGTGTACAGGTACTCCGCGGACGCCGTGTGCGAGCCGCCGGCGTAGAACTCGGTGAACAGCTCGCTGAGGAACATGAACAGGTTCGCCACCACCGTGATGCGGAGGATGTTCACCAGGGTCTTCACGGGGCGGTCGTCGAGACGGAATCGCTCACTCACCTTCGCCACGACGGTGAGCATGACGATGAGGAAGGCCGGGCCGGTGACGAACGCGGACGCGATGAAGCGCGGTGCGAGCAGGGCGGAGTTCCACAGCGGCCGGCCGCCGAGCCCCGCGTACAGGAACGCCGTGACGGTGTGAATGGAGATCGCCCAGACGATCGACAGCAGGACGAACGGCACGTAGAACGCCGGCGCCGGCGTGCGACCGAGGAACCGCATGTAGAGCATGTAGCCGATGATGTGCAGGTTGATCAGCAGGTAGCCGTTCAGGACGATCACGTCCCACGCCAGCATCGACAGCGGCCAGTTGAACTGCCCGATGCCCGGCACGAGGTGCCAGAACCGGTCGGGTCGACCGAGGTCGACGATGACGAAGGCCATCGACATGACGATGGCGGCAACGGCCAGCAGCTCGCCGAAGATGACCACTTCGTGCATCTTCCTGTCGCGGTAGAGATACGCCGGGATCACCATCATGACGCCGCCGGCCGCGAGCCCCACCGCGAAGGTGAAGTTCGCGATGTACAGGCCCCACGACACGTGGTCGCTCATGTTCGAGAGGGCCATGCCCGCGTTCGTCTGCTGGCCCCAGGCGTTGATGCCCACGAGCGTGACGGCCGTGAGGAACACCATCCAGGCGTAGAAGAGCGGCGAGCCCTCGGTGGCCAGGACGACCGCCCGCCACAGGAACCGCGGGTAGCCGCGCCAGTGTGAGACACGCTTCCCGTCGTGCGTCTGCGCCTCTGACACGTCGCACTCTCCCTACGCAGTGAAGTAGTAGTAGAAGCTCGGCACCGTGCCTTGCTCCTCCTTCAGCACGAACACGCGCTTGTTCTCGATCACCCAGCGGATCTCGGACTCCGGATCGAGCAGGTTGCCGAAGACCCGGGCCCCCGCCGGGCACGCTTCGAGACACGCGGGCAGCCGCCCCTTCCGCACGCGGTGCAGGCAGAAAGTGCACTTCTCCATCGTGCCCTGGGGGCGGATGCGGTTGGAAAGGTAGGACTGCTTCGGGTTGACCTCGTCCGCTTCGATCTCCGGTTTCGTCCAGTTGAAGCGACGGGCGTGATAGGGGCACGCGGCCTCGCAGTAGCGGCAGCCGATGCACCAGTTGTAGTCGATGACGACCGGGCCGTCGGGCTCCTTCCACGTCGCGCGAACCGGGCACACGTTGACGCAGGGGGGCTTGTCGCAGTGGTGGCACTGCACGGGCATGTATGTCTTGCCCGGCCGCGGAACCGGGTGCTGATACTCGGACGTCGCGTTGGCGAGATCGAGGCTGTCCTTCTCCATCTCGAAGACGCGGATGTAGCTGTTGTTGCTCGCGCGGTCGTGGTTGTTCTCTTCGTGACAGGCCTTTGCGCACTGGCGACAGCCGAGGCAGACGGAGAGGTTGAGCGCGTAGCCCCACTTCGTGGCGGGGATCGGCGGCGGATCGTCGATGGTCACCCGGGCGCCGTAGTCGCGCAGCGTCTCGGCCTCGAGCCGGCGGAAGACGGCCTGCTTCTCCTCGTCACTCAGCTCCGTGTAGTGCTGCTGGAAGACCTCTTCCAGGCTCAACCGGCTCCCGAACTCGACGAAGGGTGAGACCGCCCAGCCGAGCGCTCCCACGCCCGCCGCGGCGCCGGCCAGTTTGAGCAATGTGCGACGCCCGACGTGGCGGTCCGGCTCCTTCTTCTCAGCGTCCATCCGCGGGCTCCTGTTTCAGGAACCGATACTTGGGTGCCGGGGCCGGGA
>JBDLIY010000313.1:0-5266 GCA_039714635.1 Planctomycetota bacterium | reverse complement strand
CTTTCCCCCCGGCTTCAGCGATTGGGCGATTTGCGACAACACCGCCCCCGCCTCCTCCCTCGACCCCGACCCCGGAGCCGAAGGCCCCTGGCGTGCAGCCGCCGAAGGGCCCCGCGGGCGGCGGCGGCCTCGCGGCGCCCGGTACGGGCCGTCGGCGTCGCGCCGGCTACAAGGGCTTCGACCGCTGGGAGTACTGGTGGGAGTACAACAAGGACCGCTTCCTCGCCCGGAAGCGGGAGACGGTCACCTACGGCTCCGGCAAGAGGGTCGAGAAGGACCCGCTGAACGGCGTCCGCGAAGCGTTCCTCCTGCCGGCTCTGAAGCTCGCCGCGGAGGATCGCCGGCCCGTGATCCGCGGCTCCGCGCTGATGGCGCTCGGGAAGGTCGGCGAGTTCGAGGTCTTCAAGGAACTCTTCCGCGGCACGGCCGATGAGAACAAGAACGTCCGGATGGCCGCGGTGCTCGGTCTCTCCTACATGCCCGCGCCGGAGGTGGCGCTCGTGCTGGAGCGCACCCTCCTGGACCCGCGCGAGGACCGCGAGGTCCGCGCGTTCGCCGCGGGCGCCCTCGGCCTCGTGGGTTCGCCCGGATCCACGGCCGTCCTGAAGTGGGCGCTGATGGACCGGCGCCAGTCGATCGACGTGCGCGGCGCCTCGGCCCTCGCGCTGGGCTTCTTCCACGACGAGGAAACCCTCGCCGCGCTCGAGCGGATCCTGCGGGACCGCAAGGAAGACACGCGTCTCCGCGCGATGGCGGCCGGCGCGATCGGCCGGCGCGCCGACGTGGACGCCGTGCCCATCCTCGTGGCCGCCCTGCGCGAGAAGACCGCCGACGTCCGTCGCGCGGCCGCGCTCGCCCTCGGGGCCATCGAGTACAAGAGCAAGGCCGAGCAGTGGCTCGCCCTGGCGCAGAAGTCCCGCCTCGCGTGGAACGAGCGCCACGAACTGACCGAGGAGGCCATCAAGGCCCTCGAGGCGGACATCGAGCGCTTCACGCAGCTGGCGAAGCAGGAAGAGTCGCGGTTCAGGAAGATCCGCCGGGGCGCCGTGCGGCGTCTCGTGCACGTCGCCGACAAGGACTCCGACCTCCAGACCCGCGGCTTCGCGATGATGAGCCTCGCCGAGATCGGCGCGCCGGAGTGCGCGGCCCCGATCCGCAAGGTCCTCGACAAGAAGTCCCACCGGCTCAAGGGCTGGGCCGGCCTCGCGGCGGGTGTCTCCGGGAACCAGGCGTTCGCCCCGTACCTGCGGAACGCGTTCTTCCGCAAGGGAACGGACCCGAGCATCCGCGCCGCCATGGCGCTGGGCCTCGGTCTCCTGAACGACCGGAGCGTGGCGAAGGACCTCACCCGGACGGCGCTGGACGCCGGGGCGGACCCGGACCTGCGGGGCTACGCCATCACGGCGATCGCCCTGATGGGGGACCGCGACGCCGACGACCTGCTGGCGAAGGTCCTCACGACGAAGGGCAACCCCGCGCTGCACCGCAACGCGGCGCTGGCCCTGGGCATCACCGGCCGCGCCGGTTCGGGGAAGCAACTCGTCCGGATCATGGACGAGACGAACGATCTGTACGTGAAGGCCGCTGCGACGATCGCGCTGGGCTACCTGCGCGAGCCGACGAGCGCGGAGACGCTGGCGAAGGCGGCGTCCGACACGAGGGCGCCGTACCTGGCCCGGCTCTACGCGGTGCTGGCGATCGGCTATCTCGGCGACCGCCAGGCGGCGCCGCCGAAGCTCAGCCGCCTGTCCTGGTTCTACAACTACCGGGTGGCCATCCCGGCGGTGGACCGGCTGACGTCGCTGCTGTAGCCGGAGACGGAAACCGGGGGCCCCGATCCGAGCGGTCGGGGCCCTCGCCGATTCCCGGCGCGAACGGGGCCCGGCGGCGTACCGTATCCGCCATGAACACCATCGCGCCCCACGGCACCTGGATCTCCCCGATCACCGCCGACGACATCGTCTCCCGATCCATCGGCATCGGTTCCTCCGCCTTCGACGGCGACGACCTCTACTGGATCGAATCCCGCCCCGACGAGGGCGGCCGCTGCGTCCTCGTCCGGCGCGCCGCGGACGGCACGACCGAAGAGATCACCCCCGCGCCGTTCAACGTCCGGACGCGCGCTCACGAGTACGGCGGCGGCGCGTACGTCGCCGACGGCGGAACCGTCCTCTTCTCGAACTTCGCGGACCAGCGCCTCTACCGCGTGGACCCGGGGCGGGAGCCGCGTCCCCTGACCCCGGAAACTCAGCTCCGCTACGCCGACGGCTGCTTCGACCGCACCCGGAACCGCGTCGTGATCGTCCGCGAGGACCACCGCGGCGACGGCGAAGCCGTCAACACGATCGTCGCGATCGACCTCGACGCCGGCGGCGAAGGCGAGATCCTCGCCGAGGGCCACGACTTCTTCGCGGCCCCCCGCGTCTCGCCGGATGGCACGAAGCTCTGCTGGTTCACCTGGGACCACCCCCGCATGCCCTGGGACGGGACGGAGCTCATGCTCGCGGATCTCGAGGACGACGGAAGCGTCGCGAACGCCCGCGTCGTCGCCGGCGGTCCCGAGGAATCGATCGTCTCCCCCGGCTGGTCCCCGGACGGTGGTCTCCTCTTCGTCAGCGATCGCAGCGGCTGGTGGAACCTCTGTCGGCTCGACGGCGAGGACGTGATCCCGGTCTGCCCCCTCGACGCCGAGTTCGGGCAGCCGCACTGGGTCTTCGGCGGCTCGACCTGGGACTCCCTGGGGCCCGATCGCATCGTCGCGGCCCGCACCACGTCCGAGGGACAGAAGCTGGGCATCCTCGACGTCTCCACGGGTGCGCTCGAAGACATCGACCTCCCGTACACCGTGATCGGCGGCGTCCGGTCGACCCCGGGGCGCGTCGCGTTCACGGCGGCTTCGGCGACGACGGCCCCGGCGCTGGTCGTGCTCGACCTCGCCACCCTCGAGGTCACGGAGATCCGTCGCAGCACGGACCTCACGGTGGATCCCGCGTACCTGTCGGCGGCGGAAGCCGTGGAGTTCCCGACGGAGGACGGCCTCACCGCCCACGCCTATCTCTACCGCCCGAAGAACGGCGACTTCGAGGGCCCGGACGGTGAACTCCCGCCGCTGCTGGTCAAGAGCCACGGCGGCCCGACGAGCGCCTCCGGGCCGGCGCTCTCGCTGGCCGTGCAGTTCTGGACGAGCCGCGGCTTCGCGGTCCTCGACGTGAACTACGGCGGCAGCACCGGGTACGGCCGCGAGTACCGGGAGCGCCTGCGGGGTCGGTGGGGGATCGTGGACGTCGACGACTGCGTGAACGGCGCGCTCCACCTGGTCAGGGAGGGCATCGTGGACGGGAATCGCACGGCGATCCGCGGCGGCAGCGCGGGCGGCTACACGACCCTGGCGGCCCTGGCGTTCCGCGACGTCTTCCGGGCGGGCGCCAGCCACTACGGCGTCTCCGACCTCTCGGCCCTCGCCCGCGACACGCACAAGTTCGAGAGCCGCTACCTCGACTCGATGATCGGCTCCTGGCCGGAGGAGAAGGCGCTCTACGAGGAGCGCTCGCCGATCCACCACGTCGAAGGCCTCGACTGCCCGGTGATCTTCTTCCAGGGCCTGGAGGACCGGGTCGTCCCGCCGAACCAGGCGGAGACGATGGTGGCCGCGCTGCGGGAGAAGGGCATCCCGGTGGCCTACGTCCCGTTCGAGGGCGAGCAGCACGGCTTCCGCATTGCTTCGAACATCAAGGCCGCGCTGGAAGGGGAGCTGTACTTCTACGGCCGGGTGTTCGGCTTCGACCCGGCGGGGGAACTCGCCGGGGTCCCGATCGAGAACCTGGACTAGGCGAAGAGATCCGCCGGCGTGAGCCGGAACTCCGGGACGATCTCCGACGCGGCCCTGTCGTTGCCCCGGAACCGCTCATCACCGCGGATCGTGACGATCTCGACGGTCTCCGCCTCCGGGTCGACGAACCAGACTTCGGCGACCCCGGCCTCGAGGTAGTGCGGGAGCTTCCGGCGCCGGTTGAGCCATCGGTTGCCCGCCGCGAACACCTCCACGACGAGGCTCGGGATTCCCACTTCGGTCGCACTCCGCGGGAGGGGCTCGGGGGTCACGAGGGCATCCGCCTGAAAGACGTTCTCGTCGTCGAGGAAGACGTCCATCGGGCCGAGGACGGCCCGGTCGTCGCCGACCCGTTCCGCAAGCCGACGAACGACGGTGCCCGTGATCTGCCGATGCCGGACCGAAAGAGAGGGCCGCCGCACCAGCTCACCCTCGACCAACTGGGCGGGGTACTCCTCCGGCAGGGCCATGTAGTCGGCTCGTGTGAACTTCGTCGTCGTCACCATCCCTATCGTAGACGCGCGAATCCGGGATTCGTCTCGCTCTTTTTCGTGCGTCCCCGCACGCGGCTTCGTGCGGCCCCGCACGCGATCCCCTGAATTCACCCCTCCAAAGTCCGAATCCCCGCAAGGGCACACCTGTTGCATCGGCATCGGCGGGGCTTTTCCAGAGAACCGGGAGGGTTCCATGTCCGGACGCACCAGCGCCGTCGCCGTCGTCACCGTCCTTCTTCCCCTTCTCGCCCTTCTCCTCGGAGCCTGCGGGGGCGGCTCGTCGTCCTCGTCCGGCATCGACGGGACACGCCTCGCCGTCCTCGCGTTCAGCCACGACGGGCGGACCGACACCTTCCGCGACGAACTCCTGCGGATCGACCTGACCGCCGCCGTCCGGCGCGCCTCGATCGTGCCGCGGGCCATCGGGGTCTTCTCCGGGCCGAACCTGAGAACGCCCGTGCCCGGGGCCTTCATCCGCGGCGGGGACCACGGGACGCCGGGCAGGGCCGACGTCCTCTGGTTCGACCCGACCCGCACCCAGGAGCACCTCGACCGCTTCCCCCGCGGGAGGCCGCTGGCCGAGATCCCCATGAACCGCGTCTTCGGGCTGGAGGAGCAGGCGGCGCACCGCATCGTCGCGTCCTCGCCCACGAGCGGGTACCACCTCGAGGACCGGGCGGGGCGGCCGCTCCTCGAAGGCTGGATCGGCGATTTCACGACCGGTAGCGGCTACGTTCCCGAGGACGTGCCGCCGGCCTTCGTCGGCATCGACGGCAATCACACCCTCGGATTCGTGCCCGCCTGCGGCATGGACGGCCTCGTCGAGTACGACGCGAAGATCCTGATCGAGTTCAGCGAGGCGATCCACCCGGCGACCCTCGACCTCGGCGGGACGACCGAGGTCGTCAACCTCGACGTCGTGGACCACCTCGGCCGGCCGATC
>JBDLIY010000312.1:0-5285 GCA_039714635.1 Planctomycetota bacterium | reverse complement strand
CAGGCCGTGGATCAGGACCACCAGGCGCCGGTCCTTCGGCGCCTTCTCCCAACCCTCGTCCAGCGTGAGGCCGAACTTCCCGCTCCCCGGCCGGGGACTGGCGAGGGACTTCAGCATCGCTTCGAATCGGCGCTTCGTGGCCAGTAGCGCCCGGCGGCGGAGGCGGATCGTCAGGACCGGTTCTCCCCCCGTCGTCGCCGCGGAGAGATAGCCGATTCGCACCGCCGGGGTGAGCAGGGCGTTCAGTCCGGTGAGGGTGAGGTAGCCTCCCAGGCCGTCGACGCGCACTCCCCCCTCGGGCAGCACACCGGCCAGCGCGCCGTCGTCGTAGCCCCTGGCGCGGGCGAGGCCCCGGGCGACCGACTCCCAGGCCGCGATGCCGCCGGGCGCGTCGACCCGGATCGTCACGTCCCCGGAGTCCGGGTCGCGCGTGACGTCGATGCCGTCGGAGCCGGCGACCGCGGACGAGCCGAGGGCCAGGAACAGGATGAGGATCGCGGTTCGCGCCATGGCGGCCGATTCTACCCGGAGGATCGCCGCGCGTGTCGCGCGAAGGCCGCCGCGACGATCCGCCGCGTGAAGCCCTCGTGACCTCCGGGGTCGTGCGCGAGGATGAGGTCGGCGCTGCCCGGGTCCGTCTCCGGATAATAGACGCCGCAGTTCGGGTTGATCTCAAGCATGTACGGAGTGCCGGCGTCGTCGACCCGCAGGTCGCAGCGGCCGAAGCTCGCGCCCCCGAGCTCCACGAAGAACGCCGCGGAGACGTCCCGGAGCCGCCTCGCGAGTTCGAGGTCCTCGACAGGGAACGAACTCATCGCGTCGTAGTCCACCCACTTGAGTTCCGCGTGCTTGAAGCGCTCCCCCTCCGGAAAGCGGTACTGGAGGGGCGTGTAGGTCGTGGGACGCTCGGGGTCGTCGGGGTTCTCCGTCACGAGCACCGTCGCCTCGATGCCGTCGACGTACTCCTCGATGAGCGCCTGCCCGTGGCGCTCGATGATGATTGCCGCCTGGCGTCGCAGGGCGGCCGGCGTGTCCACCTTCGAGTCCGGGGTCAGCGAGACGCTGGCGTAGCTGCTGTGGTGCTTCACGAACTGCGGGAAACGCAGGTTCTCCACCGCCCGCTCGACGTCGGCCGGGCCGGCGGCCAGCACCCACGCCGGCGTCGGGATCCCCCGGGCGGCGCACGCCGCCTTCATCCGCGCGCGGCTCGGCTCGTAGTAACTCGAGGTCGCGCCCGTGAACGGGACGTCGAGGCGCTCCAGCGTCGTGACGACCTCGATGCCCGGCGTGCCCTCGTCCTCCGCGCCGTCACACAGGTTGAAGTAGAGGTCGAACCCCTCCGCCACGAGCTCGGTCACCCGCCGCACGCAGGTGGGTTTCTCGAGGGCCTCCACGTGCCAACAGGCCTCGGGGAGGAACGGCCTCGGGTCGCACGGCCAGTCGTCCTCGGGAAAGGGAACT
This sequence comes from Planctomycetota bacterium, assembly GCA_039714635.1. GTDB lineage: Bacteria > Planctomycetota > JAJSAM01 > JAJSAM01 > JAJSAM01 > JBDLIY01. The sequence continues at coordinate 3,824 of JBDLIY010000312.1, read as the reverse complement.
GCGTCGAGATCCTGCGTCGTCAGGAGGCAGATGCGCATTCGGCCACGGTCCGCCCGGGTCTATCCCGGGAACGGGTGCTCCCCTCTCTCGATGGCCGCTCCGAGTTCGTGGAAGTACGGGAAGCGCTCCTCGGCGGCGGCGGGGTCCCCGTCGTACGCCGCCATGTGGAGCATCCCGGCCACCGCCACACCGCTGAACTTCGAGTCGGTGGGAACGTCGGGCAGATCGGGGAGCGAGAGGCTTCCCTCGCTCCAGAACGCCGCGCAGCAGAGGAGCCAGGCGTATCCCTCCGGGTCCTCGGCCTCCGGCCCCAGGGCTTCCGCCTTGCGCCGGTTGTCCTCACTGGAATCGATGATCCACGCCTTCGCCGCGTCGCAGGCGGCCCGCTCGGCCTCGGGGATGTCGCCGCTCCAGACGTGGTCGAGCGCCAGAAGCCCCCACCAGACCGAGGGCCGGGGGCCGAGAAGGTGGGTGCGGATCCGGAAGGCGGTCGGCCACTCCTCCTGGCCGACGAAGACGTCCATCAGCTCGCGGGCGCCCTGCCCCGGTTGCGCGACGTCGATCACGTCGTCGTCCGCGTCCAGGTACTTCAGCAGTTCCGGACCGGTCATCTCGCCCGGCGCGGGCTCGGGGTAGTTCCCGGGAGAGGCGGGAGACGCGGCCGGAGCAGCCGAGGCGGCGGGACTCACCGGTGCCCCCGCCGCGGCGGGAGCGACTCCGGCCCCCGAGCGGATGTCCTTCACCTCGAACGAGGTCCGGCCGGCGTGCAGGAGATCGCCCTCGGCGAGGACGGCCTCCGTCACGGTCTCCCCGTTCACCGTGGTGGGTGTCTGGACGAGAGCCTTCATCCGCGGCTCGCCTTCCACCCACTGGACCAGGAAGTGAAAGTCCCCCATTTCCGGGTCGTGGGGAATGAAGCCGGACGCCTGCTCCGAGCGGCCGAAGACCGTGCCCGGACCCGGGACGACGTCGAACCGGCGACCGATGAGAAGGCCCGACCGGACTTCCAGTGTCACGCGCATGCTCGCACCTTCCTCAGTTGACCTTCAGGATGGCGCCCTTGATCTTCGCCATCGCGGTACCGTCCACGCCCGTCATCAGGCCCTTGAGGTCGGCCTTCAGGCCGCCCTTGAACCCCGCCATCAGACCGCCTTCGGCCTTGAGCGCAAGACCGCCCTTGAGCTTCGCCTGGAGCCCGCCTTCCAGCTTCAGGGTCATGTCGCCCTTGAGCTCCACCTGGGGTGCCTTGATGGTGATCTTCGAGGGCTCGATCTTGATCGAGCTGCCGCCGCACTTGAGCTCGATGGCCTGCGCCGACGAGTGGAGGGACTTCCCGAGCGCCTCGATCGAGTGGTTGCCGTTGACGCTCAGGGCGTCCGCACCGCCGACGGACGACGAGCGATCGCCGCCGACATCGAGCGTGAGGCTCGACCCGATCTTCCGGTTCTCGTTGCTGCCGACATCCACCGAGAGGTCGGTTCCGATGGTGCGGGCCTCGTTGCTGCCGATCGTGACGGTCTCGTCGGTCCCGATGTCGCGGGTCTCGTTGTTGCCGATCGTCACGGTTTCGTCGTTTCCGATCACGATCGTCTGGTCGTTCCCGACATCGAGCTTGTCGTCGTTTCCGACCGTGGCTTCCTGGTCGTTCCCGACTTCCTTCTTCCGGTCGTTTCCGACGGTGGCGCTTTCGTCGTGCTCCACGTTGCGGTTGTAGTCCAGCTCGGCGTGGAGGACGACCTGCTCCTCGCCCTTCTTGTCCTCGAATCGCAACTCGTTGAAGTTATCTCCGCCGCCGTCCTTCGTGCTGCGGGTCTTGATCCCCGACTGCGTCTGGTTGTCCGGCAGAGTGTAGGGAACAGGATTGTCCCCGTTGTAGACCCGCCCCGTGACGATCGGCCGGTCCGGGTCACCCTCCAGGAAGTCGACGATGACCTCCTGTCCGATCCGCGGAATGTGGATCGAGCCCCACCCCTTTCCCGCCCACTCCTGGGAGACGCGGACCCAGCAGGAGGAGCCCTCGTCCTTCTTCTCCTGCCCCAGCCGGTCCCAATGGAACAGGAGCTTCACGCGGCCGTACTGGTCCGTCCAGATCTCCTCCCCGCTCGTGCCCACGACGACGGCGGTCTGCGGCCCTTGGATAGAGGGCTTCGGCGTGATCCTCGCGGCGCGGAACGGGTTCTCCGAGAGAGTCGCCCGGAACGCGACGGAGTACTGCCCCGAGGCGCCACCGGAGCTGCCGCTGGAGTCCGGCATGCGGAGCATGTAGCGGGCTTCCAGGAGAAGGTGCTCCGTGTTCTGGTCGCCGCGGGGGTGATCCCTCAGGTCGAAGAGGACCCCCGGACCGAGCGCGCGGGCGTCCGCCCTCCCCGTGACGATCGACCAGTCGGCCTGGAGTTCCTGGAGCCGGATCTCGGAGTACGCACTGCCGTCCGCCCCCTCGACGTACTCGCCGGGGTAGTCGTAGATCTCGTAGGCTCCGCGCTTGTCGGCGAGATCCAGGTTCGCCACCCGTTCCGCCAGCAGATCCGCCGTCGGGTTCTCGAAGTCGTAGTCGTTCAGGACCACGGATCCCGACCGGACGCTGCACCCGACCTCCCACTGGGTGATGCACTCCCCTGAGACGACCCCCCCGCTCGGCACGCTGAACGGAATGCTCCCCCCGGGGATCTGCTCGTGGGCGTGGAATCCGTCGGAGAGGACCATCACGCTCTTCCCGTCCTCGTGCCGGAAGTAGTAGTAGATGCCCTCCTGCTCCATGAGCCGACTGACGAAGTTGAACGCCGTCTCCCGGTACTGAACGCAGTACTTCCAGATCCGATAGGTGCCGCTGAACTCCTCCTCGTAGTCCGTGAAGCCAAAGTTGCCGAAGACCTCCTTGATGATGTCGGGAACGGTCATCTCCTGGAAGATCCGGCAGTCGGCGGTCTTCGTCAGGAGCCAGATCCAGGGCCGGAGTTCCGCGGCGTACTCGGCGTTGCCATCGCGATCGGAACCGACGAGGCGGAAGTTCGTGACGATGCCGGACCAGTAGCGCGTCTCGTCCTCGCCGTACTCGAGCCAGACGGTTCCGGCCTTGCCGACCAGGTCGCCGAACCGAAGTTCGGGATCGTCGCAGGAGAGCTCCACGTGGAAGACGTAGGGTCTTCCGAGCTTCTCCTCTCCACTCAATCGCTTTAGGACGAGGAGGTCATCATCCTCGCCGGCGACCTTGAATCCGCCGTCTCGGCTTTCCTGAGTGACTCCGCTCATGTCGTCTCCCTCGATGCTCAGGGGCCGTATTGAGAACTCTTCTCAGCCCGAATCCCGCCCGACGAATTGTAGCCGGTTCCGCGGCCGAGCGAACATCCCGTCTGGATCCGGGAGCCCACGGTATCTTGTGGGCATGAAGTCCCTGCGCTTTCTGATCATTCCGATCCTGGTGACGGCCGTTCTCGCCCAGGCCGACGATTTCCACGTCTACCGCGACTCCCTGCGGGCCGCCTACTCGAAGGGAGACGGCGAGGCCCGGCTCGCCGCGACGGAGGCCGTCGCAACCTTCAGGAACCTCGATTCCACGGTCCTCCTCGTCTCCTTCATCAAGCCGCAGTACGCCATCATCGAGAAACTTCTCGAGGAGCGGGAAGCGATCCGCACCGGGCGGGACAAGTCCCTGAAAGGCGCGCGGCCCGAGCCCTACCTGGCGTCGCTCAAGGAGCGGCTCGACCTGGAGTTCAAGGTCCTCGCGGCGGTCGAAGAGGGCTTCGCGAAGCTGACGGACGTCGACGCCATCCGCTACCTCGCCAAGACGACCCTCCCGAAGCACAAGCACTGGAAGGCGCGGGAGA
>JBDLIY010000311.1:0-5286 GCA_039714635.1 Planctomycetota bacterium | reverse complement strand
GAGACCCTCCGAATTCGACGAACCGAGGGACCGGCCCCGCCTCCCGACGACGGTGCCGCCAACCGGCTCGCGGCCCCACGCCGAACCCGGGGACGACGCCTGCTTCCGTGGCGGTCGCCGGCAGCCGCCGAAGCTCCCCGAGGCGGTGGCGACCATCAAGAACTGGTTCCGGGCCGGCAGCCTAAACGTGCTGTCCTTCGGAACGGGCTGCGGCTCCATCGAGCTGCGCCCGCTGGCCACGAGCCGGTTCGACATGTCGCGCTACGGGATCACCGGCGCCCCCACCCCCCGCCAGAGCAACGTCTTCATCATCTCGGGCTACCTGGCGGTGAAGACGCTGAAGCGCGTGATCCGCTGTTACGAGCAGATGCCCGACCCCAAGTGGATCGTGGGGCTGGGCTCCTGCACGATCAACGGCGGGATGTACTGGGACAGCTACAACACGATCAAGGTGCTGGATCTCTACGTGCCGGTGGACGTCTACATCTCCGGCTGCATGCCCCGCCCCGAGGCCCTCATCGCCGGCTTCGCCTACCTCATGGACGAGATCAGGGCCGGGCGGGCCAACGGCTGGCACCACTACCTCGAGAACCTGGACACCTACCGCGAGAACCAGAAGAAGGTCATCACGGACTGGGACCTTCCGGACTACAGCTGGTGAGCCGATGAGCCAAACGAACGAAACACTCGAAGCCCTGCCGGCCGAGATCGGCCGGCGGTTCCCCGCGGCGACGATCCGGGAGCTGAAGCCCGACCTCACGCGCGCGGAGTTCGAGGCGGGCGACCTCGTGCCGCTCCTCTCCTGGCTCAAGGGCTCGACGCCCTGGGTGCAGCTGACCCACCTGTCGGCGGTGGACTGGATCGAGGACGACGCCTTCGAGCTGATCTACCTCGTCACGGCCCCGGACCTCCGCCACACGCTGATGGTCTCGACGCGGATCGACCGCGAGGCGGCCACGGCGGACTCGGTGCACGACCTCTGGCTGCAGGCCGAGACCTACGAGCAGGAGATCAACGAGATGTTCGGGATCTCCTTCCCCGCCAGCCCGCGGCAGGGCGTCGAGTTCATCCTGGAGGGCTGGGAGGACATGCCGCCCATGCGCCGGGACTTCGACACCCTCGAGTACACGAGGAAGACGCACCCGGAGCGACCGGGACGCGAGCACACCGACAGCCGGAAGTACGTCGGCAGAACGTTCGGGGAAAAGGGGTACCTGTCGTGAGCCTCTTCGACATCGAGAACCCGGGCTTCGACATCCTCGAAGTCCCCGAGGACACCGCGAACCCTCGCGAGGTCCAGCTCTGGTTCGGCCCCCAGCACCCCGGCATCACCGGCAACATGTCGGTGCGCGTCTGGCTCGAGGGCGACACGATCCAGCGCGGGATCACGAGCGTCGGCTACCTGCACCGCGGCTTCGAGAAGCTCATGGAGCGCCGCAAGTACATCCAGAGCTTCCCGATCGTCTGCCGGATCTGCGTGCCCGAGCCGGACACGAACGAGTATCTCCTCGCCGCCTCCCTCGAGGAGCTGTCGGGCCTCGCCGCCGACGTGCCGGAGAAGGGGCGGTGGATCCGCACGCTGGTCCTTGAGATGTCCCGGCTCGGCGCGCAGCTGATGGTCCTCGGCGGCCAGGCCGGCACGATGGGCCTGGGGATCGCGCCCAATCTCACCTACACGCTGCGCGACTACGTCCTGGACCTCTTCGAGGAGCTGACCGGCGGCCGCGTCTACCACATGTACATCACCTACGGCGGCGTGCGGCGGGACCTGCCGGAGGGCTTCGCGCTGCGGATGGAGAAGGTCCTCGACCAGATCGAGGAGCAGCTCCCCCTCATCGACTCCCTCATCTTCGAGAACGAGGTCTTCCGCGCCCGGTCGATGGGCGTCGGCGTCCTCCCGCGCGAGTGGGCGGACGAGGTGGGCATCACGGGGCCGGTGCTCCGGGCCATGGGCGTGACGAGGGACACCCGGAAGGACTTCCCCTACGAGAGATACCCGGAGATCGACTTCACGGTCCAGACCGCCGAGGGCAGCGACATCTACGCGCGGACGCTCGTGAGGCGGAAGGAGATCGAGGAGTCGCTCTCGATCCTCCGCCAGATCCTCGCGAAGATGCCCCACGAGGGGCCGTACTGCGCCCGCCTGCCGAACATGCTCCACTGGAAGATCCCGGCCGGCCACACCTACGTCCGGGCGGAGGCCAGCCGGGGCGAGATGGGCTACCTGATGGTCACGGACGGGTCGGACAGGATCCGCCGCGTCCACGTGCGCGCCCCCAGCTACACCCACGGGATCACGGTCCTCGAGCGCATGCTGCCGGGTACCAACATCGCCGACCTGTCGGCCCTGATGGTTTCCCTGCAGACCTGCCCACCAGAAATCGAGAGATAGCCGATCGAGAGGTAAGCATGGGACTGAAAAACGTCATCGCGCCGTTCACGGCCTGGGCGCGGGCCTTCAAGAAGCCGTTCACGATCCCGCGGACAACACGCACCGCCCCGGGGCCGACCGCTACCGCGGCTGGCACGTGAACGACGTCGAGAAGTGCATCGGCTGCGGCACCTGCGCGGACATCTGCCAGAACGAGGCCATCGACATGGTCCCCGTGGACGATCCCGTCAAGGGGGACAGCGGCCTGAGGCCGAAGGTGGACTACGGCCGCTGCTGCTGGTGCGCCCTCTGCGTGGACGTCTGCCCCAGCGACTCCCTGGGCATGAGCAGCGAGTACGTCTGGGTGGACAAGGACCCGGACGTCTTCCGCTACGTGCCCGGCGTCGACCAGAAAGAGTGGGATGACGACGAGCGCGGCTGGCGCAAGGAGGAGGGCTACCTCCTCATCGACCGCGAGCGCGTTCCCATGCCCATGATGCAGCCCGAGGAGGACCGGGTGAAGACGTGGGCCGAGGTCGTCCTCGGCTACGAGGAGGAGCAGGCCCGGGCCGAGGCGGCCCGCTGCATCGAGTGCGGCCTGTGCGTCGCCGCGTGCCCGGCCCACATGCACATCCCGGACTACATCGCCGCCATCCGCGAGGGCGACTACGAGCAGGCGGTCCGGGAGATCTACGACAACAACCCCCTGCCGGAGATGTGCGGCAAGGTCTGCACGCGCCGCTGCGAGGACGTCTGCGCGGTCGGTGTCAACGGCGACCCGCTGGCCATCCGCTGGCTCAAGCGCTTCGCCACCGAGCGGTTCGACGACTTCGACGCGGTCCTTTCCCGCGACGTGCCGCAGGTCGGGATCGGCAAGAAGGTCGCGATCATCGGCGGCGGCCCCGGCGGCCTGACGGCGGCCTTCTACCTGGCCGTCCGCGGGTTCTCGGTGACGGTCTTCGAGGCGCTGCCCCAGGTCGGTGGCGCGACCTTCTTCGGCATCCCGAAGTACCGCTTCCCGATGCCGTCCCTCGAGAAGCAGGTCAAGCTGATGACAGACCGCGGGGTCGAGATCCGGACGAACCACCGCGTGGAGCCGGACGAGTTCAAGCGCCTCCAGGCGGAATACGACGCGATCTACATCGGCACCGGCCTCATGAAGCCGACCGCGCTCCGGGCCCCCGGCGAGGACCGGCCCGGCGTGATGCACGCCATCGACATGCTCGTCGCCCACCACATCGGCGAGGAAGTGGACGTGGGCGAGAGCGTCGTCGTGGTCGGCGGCGGGAACGTGGCCATCGACGCCGCGCGGATCAGCCGCCGCCTCGGCGCCGACGTGACGATCGCCTACCGCCGCCGCCAGGTGGACATGCCGGCGGACGACGAGGAGATCGAGGACAGCGAGGCCGAGAACGTCGAGCTCATCACGCAGAACATCCCCCTGCGCGTGGAGAAGACGGACGACGGCAGGCTGGACTTCATCTGGGGCCCCGCCGAGATGGTGGCCGCCGAGGGCGGCGGTCGTCCGCGTCCGCAGCTCATCGAGGGCGTCGAGAACCACCTCGTCGTCGACCGGGTCATCGTGGCCATCGGCCAGAAACCCGACCTGACGTGGCTCCCGCAGGACGTGCACGAGGAGATCGCCAACAAGTGGGGCTACATCGACTGCGACGAGAACGGCATGTCGCCGGTCGAGGGGATCTTCGCGGGCGGCGACCTCGTGAACGACACGGCGGACGCCATCAGCGCCATCGCGGACGGTCTGAAGGCGGTGGAGGGGATTTCGCGCTACCTTGGTGTGGACGCGAAAGTGCGCTCGGTCTGACGGCCGAAGGGAGACCAGGTCATGGTGAAAGAAGGCAGGGACGAGCCGGAGGCGGTCTTTCAGAGCGTGGCGGAGGTGATCGTCTTCGCCATCGGCCAGGAGATCAAGGCCCGCGACTTCTACCGGGGTTTCGCCGCCCAGGCGACGCACCCGGGCGTTGCGAAGCTCTGCGCGGAGATGGCCGAGGAGGAGGACCGGCACCGGGAGATGCTCGAGAACCTGAAGGCGGGCCTCCCGTCGGGCCTGGCGGACGACCGCGTGACCGACCTGAAGATCAGCGACTACCTGCGCAGCTTCCACCCGGACCCGGACGCGGACCAGCAGGACCTGTTGATCGCGGCGATGAAGGGCGAGGCCCGGGCGGAGAAGCTCTACCTGGACCTGGCCGAGCGCTGCACGCGGCCGGAGATCACCGAGGTGCTCCGCCGCCTGGCGGCCGAGGAGGGCAACCACAAGGACGCCCTCGAGAAGGAGTACGACGACAACATCCTCGGGGGGAATTAGGGCCGGCCCGTCAGGCGCAGTGCTCCCCCGGCAATTCTCCGCATGCGAGGCACAGCTTCTCTCCGCAGGTCTCGCACTCGATCGCACAGTCCGGACAGAGCGCGTGGCCCTTGGGACACCGTCCATGAAGAAGAAGAAGAAGAAGAAGAGCGGGAAGTGACCGGTCGCAATGAAGATTGACGCATGGAGATCTGCCTCTCACACTCCGCGCCACCAGCCTGCGAAGTCTCGGGCACCATGAAGGAAGGCGAGGATCCGGACCTCTGAGTCCGTGACCTCATAGAGCATCCGGTAGCTGAAGACGAAGACCTCGCGAATGTCTGTCTGCTGGAGTTCGGGCACAATGCGACCCCTTTCAGACAGGTCGCTGAGGGAACTGGCCGTGCGCAGGGCCACATCCAGCACCTTGCCTGCAGCCGTCGGGGAGTCCTCCGCGATGTAGCCGAGGGCATCGTCGAGCCCATCGCGCGCGCGCTCCGACCAGACTACTCGTCGCGACCGGCCTGCCACTTTCTCCGCATCTCCCGCTCAAGCACATCGTGCGCAATCACGCGCCCTGCAGCTGCATCTTCCCGCCCCTGTTCCA
>JBDLIY010000310.1:0-5292 GCA_039714635.1 Planctomycetota bacterium | reverse complement strand
GCGCTCCTTGCGGCGGCGGCGCTCGCTCGGCTTCTCGTACACCGAGGTCCGCTTGATCTCGCGGGTGATCCCCTCGTTGTTGCAGATCTTCCGCAGCCGCTTCAGGGTCTTCTCGAGCGGCTCGTTGTTCTTCACCATGACGCGGACGGTCATACGGGAAACCACCTTCTTTCAGACGTTTCGAACTGGTCCTGCGAACTGGTCCTGCGAGCTGGTCCTGCGAAGGGCCGCTCGGGACTTCCGGGCCCGATTCGGGAGCAAAACGGCGACTTTATCGCAGCCCCGCCGGCCCGACAAGCGATTCCCCGCCTGCCGGCGGTGATTTCTGGCCGGACGACGCGTCTTCCGGACGGAGGTGGTGAATTCGGTCCGGACACCTGCTGGCCGTCATTTGGACGGAGGTGCCGAATTCGAACATGCCACCTATTGGTCAGGGAAGAACGGGGCGGCGCATCCGTCTTACCACTATACGAATTACGAACGAAGGTCAGGACCCGCGCCCGGTGCTTCCGGGTGCCCTCTCCGGCGGTTAATCTCTCCGGGGGGATCATCGGCCTTCCAACGGCAGACCCGGAGCCCGACACATGAAGAGTCTCATTCTGGCGACACTCGTCCTGGCGCTGTTCGCCGGTCCGGCCCTCGCCCAGGCCGTTCCGCCCGCGGACGAGCAGCCTCCTGCCGAGAAACCGGACGAGAAACCTGCCGAGAAGCCCGCCGACCAGCCTCCGGCCGTTCCCGCCGTCCCCAAGGGCAAGGACCTGGTCCAGATCACTCCGAAGGAAGGGGGCTGGAAGATCGAGGAGCTCTTCCGGACGATCGCGGAGTACACGGGCGAGTCCATCGTCTACGACCCGGCCGCGCCGCAGATCGCCCGGAAAACGATCGAGTTCGTCGGGACCCAGGTGGTGCCGAAGGACCAGCTGTTCTCCTGGTTCCAGAGCCTGCTGTCGTTCCAGCGGATCATCCTCGTGCCGGTGGGCCCCCGGGACTTCGAGCAGTGGATGGCCCTCGACCTGAACGCCACCTCGATCACGAACCGGCCGATCTTCGTCCAGGAGGACGAGATCGAGAACTGGGCGGACCGGGACGGCGTCTACATCGTGACGACGATCACGGTGAAGAACATGGGCGACACGTCCCGCGCGCGGAACGCCCTCGCCCAGCTGTCCACGCGCCAGATCGGGCGGATCAACGACGTTCCGGGGAACCTGTCGTTCGTCGTCGCGGACTTCGCGCCGGTCGTCGCCTCGATGTTCCGGCTGCTCCGGGCGATGGACAAGAAGCCGCTGGAGTACACGCCGGTGGCGCGGACCTACCAGCTGCACCACGCCGTGGCTCTCGAGCTGGAGCCGATCCTGATCAACCTGCTCCAGCAGCGGCAGACCACGAACGTCCCGCGCGGCCGGAATACGGGCCAGGGCGCTCCGCAGAAGCCGGAGCCGCAGATCATCTCCGACACCCGGCAGGACGCGATCATCGTGTTCGCGGTCCCCGAGGACCAGGAGAAGATCGCGGAGATCGTCGCGCTCCTCGACCAGAAGGTCGAGTACAAGCGCGGCAACATCCACTACCGCTCGGTGAAGCACACGAACGCGCCCGAGCTGGCGGATATCCTGAACCAGTTGATCGACGGCACGGGGACGACGTCGAGCACGCGTCGGCCGACCCCGGGCCGGCGGCCCGGCATGCCCGGCCCGGCGTCGAGCGGCACGCTGTCCGGCGCCCAGGATGACCCGGTCATCGTCGCGGACGACCGGACGAACGGCCTGCTGATCCAGGCGACCGCGACGCAGATGGCGGACCTGGACGACCTGATCGAGCAGATCGACATCCCGCGCGACCAGGTGCTCGTGGAGGCGGCGCTGGTCGAGCTGTCCATGGACGACCTGATCTCGTTCGGGATGGAAATGGTGTCGGCCACGAACCAGGGCGACCCGAACGAGCGGACGTTCTTCGGAGGTACGCACTTCGGCCTGACCGAGTACCACGACACGGACGGCGATTTCATCCCCGACATCAACGTCCCGAACCTCACCAACGGCATCACGGCGGGCATCTTCGACAACTCCCGGTTCCCCGTCGTGATGCAGGCGATCTCGACGACGAGCCAGGCTCGCGCGCTCTCCATTCCTTCCGTCGTCGTCGAGGACGGCTCCCAGGCGCGGATGACGGTCTCCGACCAGGTGCCCTACACCGTGCGGTCGACGACCGCCGGGGACACGAACTTCAGCGTCGACTTCACGGACGCGGAGATCACGCTGGACATCTCGCCGCACATCTCGTCCGACAACTACCTGCGCCTCCACATCCACCAGATCGTCCAGTCGTTCCGGGCGCAGACGAACATCGAGCTCCCGCCGCCGCGCACGAGCCGGGAGATCGAGACGGACATCGTCATCCCCGACGGCTACACCGTGGTGATGGGCGGCCTCATCAACGAGATCGAAACGGAGACCCAGGAGGGCGTTCCCTACCTCGAGGACATTCCGCTGCTCGGTTACTTCTTCAGCTCGCGGTCGAACGCGAAGACGACGCAGAGCCTGTTCCTCTTCGTGACGCCGCACATCCTGAAGCACAAGAAGAGCGACTTCACCGACTACCACGCGATCACGTGGCGGCGGAAGCTGCTCGCCGACAAGCTGCTCGACGAGACAGTCTCGATCCACGAGGCGCGCTTCAAGCTGGACCCGGCGGAGCAGGCCAGGGAGAAGCACGAGGCCGACCGGATCGAGGAGTCCGGCTTCACGGACGTCCCGCGTTACCACGACCAGGTCACCCCGCCGCCGCGCCCGGAGGACTGGCGCAAGCGGTTCGACGAGGTGCGGGCGGAAGAGGACCCGAAATCCGGTGAGGAGGACGGTCAGTGAGAGAACTCGTCACCAGGGCGGTCATCGAGAGCGGGCTCCTGGACGAGGAGCGGCTCGAGGAGTGCCTCCAGCTGGAAGAGGAGACCGGCCAGACGCTGGACAAGATCCTCGTCCACAAGGGTTACCTGACGGAGAAGGACGCGCTCGTTGCGTTCGGCGAGGTCCTCGGCATTCCCTTCCGGGAGCGCCTCGAGGGCGTCGCGGTGCCGGACGACTTCATCAACCGTGTCCCGGTCCACTTCGCACGGAACTTCAATCTCGTGGCCCTCGGTGAGCGGAACGGAGCCCTCACGGTCGCGACCTGCGCGCCGTTCGAGACGTACCCGATGGACGACCTCGCCTCGATGCTGTCCGTCGAGGTCGAGCCCGTCCTCGCCCCCCGGGCCGAGATCACGAGCCTGATCAACAAGGCCTACAAGCGCAAGGCGGACACCGTCGACGAGGCCCTGACGGATCTCGACGAGGACGACATCGGCAGCCTGGCGGGCGAGATCGAGATCGCCGAGGACATCCTCGACGTCGCGAACAAGGCCCCCATCATCAAGCTGCTGAACATGGTCCTCTTCCAGGGCCTGCGGATGCGTGCGTCCGACATCCACCTGCAGCCCTACGACGACCGGCTGCAGGTGCGCTACCGCATCGACGGCATCCTGTACGACATGGACGCCATCCCGAAGAAGGTCCAGGAGGCCGTGATCTCCCGCGTGAAGGTCATGGGCAAGATGGACATCGCGGAGCGGCGCCTGCCGCAGGACGGCCGGTCGACGATCAAGCTCGGCGACAGCGAGGTGGACGTCCGGATCTCGACGGTCCCCACCTCCGCCGGCGAGCGCGTCGTGATGCGGCTGCTCGACCTCTCGGCGCGCCTGTACGAGCTGGAGGAGATCGGGCTCGACGAGCGCAACCGGAACCTCCTCGACGGCTACATCCACTACTCGCACGGCATCGTCTTCGTGACGGGGCCGACCGGTTCCGGGAAGACGACGACGCTGTACGCGTCCCTCTCCCGCATCAACTCGGCGGTGAAGAACGTCATCACCATCGAGGACCCGATCGAGTACCACCTGGACAGCATCAGCCAGATCCAGGTCTCCGAGAAGAAGGGGCTCACCTTCGCGTCCGGCCTTCGGGCGCTGGTCCGTCAGGACCCGGACATCATGATGATCGGCGAGGTGCGTGACGATGAGACGGCACGCATCGCGACGCAGTCCGCCCTGACCGGTCACCTGGTCTTCTCGACCCTGCACACGAACGACGCGCCGAGCGCCGTGGCCCGGATGCTCAACTTCAACGTGGAGCCGTATCTTCTGGCGTCGTCGCTCCTCGTCGTGGTCGCCCAGCGACTCGTCCGGAAGGTCTGCCCCGAGTGCCGCGACGTCTTCGCCCCGGACGCGACGATGGTCCGTGAGCTCGAGATGATCGGGCTGACCCCCGACCAGCTCCAGGACGGGAAACTCGTCCGCGGGGCCGGATGCGCGAACTGCTTCCAGACCGGCTACACGGACCGGACCGGCATCTACGAGATCCTCCCCGTCGACGACACCGTGAAGCTTCAGATCATGGAGCGTGCGTCCTCGACGGACATCAAGCGTTCCGCGGTGGAGCGCGGCCTTCTCCGCACGCTGCGCCAGGACGGCGCGGACAAGGTACGCCAGGGCCAGACCACGGTCGAGGAGGTCGTCCGCGTCACGCAGCTGGACGTGTTCTGATGCCGATTTACGAGTACAAGGCGATCAACCCGGCCGGCTCGACGGTCACCGACATCTGTGACGCGGACACGCCGAAGGACGCCCGCACGCAGCTCCGCGCGCAGAAGCTCCACGTCACGGAGATCAAGGAGATCAAGGACGTCGGCGGCGGGAAGTCGCGCATGCGGATGCCCGCGTTCCTGCGCCGCAAGCACCGCGAAGACATCGCGATGATCACGCGGCAGCTCTCCACGATGCTGAAGGCGGGCATCCCGCTCGCGCAGTCGATGAACGCCCTCGTGGAGCAGGCGGGGAACCAGGACCTCGAGGCGATCCTGCGCGACGTCCGCGAGAAGGTCACGCAGGGCGCGTCGATGGCCGAGGCTCTCGCGTTCCACCCCACCTACTTCAGCGAGCTGTACGTGAACATGGTGCGGGCCGGCGAGGCGTCGGGAAACCTCGACGTCGTGCTGTCGCGACTGGCGGACTACGGCCAGCAGCAGAACCGCCTGCGGGCGAAGGTCAAGGCGGCCCTGACCTACCCGGTCGTGATGGTCGCGTTCGGCATCATCGTCGTCTTCCTTCTGACGACGTTCGTCGTGCCGCGGATCCTCGAGGTCCTGCGGAGCGCGAAGCGCGACGCCGCGCTCCCGTTGCCCACCCAGCTCCTCACGACAGTCAGCGCGTTTCTCCAGCACTACTGGTGGTTCGTGGTGCTCGCGGCGATCGGCCTCTAC
>JBDLIY010000309.1:0-5342 GCA_039714635.1 Planctomycetota bacterium | reverse complement strand
CTGCGACCACCGGGGCCTCGGCCGGTCCGAGGGCCTCCGCGGCCACGTCTCGGACTTCGGAACCTACGCCCGCGACCTCGCGGCCTTCGTCGAGCACATCGGCGGAACCGACCTTCCGCAGGTCGTCTACGGCCACAGCATGGGCGGTCTCATCGCGATCGAGTACGTGGCGGAGCACGCCGAGGGGCTCGCGGGGGTCGTTCTGTCCGCCCCCGGGATCCGACTCTTTCGCCCGCCGAGCCGGTGGACGCTGCGGTTCGGCCGGTTCTTCGCCGCCTTCCTGCCGCTTCTCCCGATGCCCCCGGGCATCGACCCCGAAGGCATCTCGTCGGACCCGGCCGTCGCGGTGGCGTCGAAGAAGGACAGGATGATGACGAAGCGCGTCTCGCTACGTTGGATGCTCGAGTTCGTCGGGGCCCAGGGCCGGGTGGAGGGCTTCGCGCGGCGGATCGAGCTCCCGACCCTGATCCTCCAGGGCACGGCCGACGGCGTCATCGAGCCGGCGGGGGCGGCGGACCTGGCGGAGTGGATCCCGGCGGAGGACGTCACGCTCCGCACCTTCCCCGACGGGCGGCACGAGCTCCACAACGAGGTCCCGGCCCTCCGCATCCCGGCCATGGACGCGGTGGCGGAATGGTTCGACGCCCGATGGAACGGGGCCTGACTTCCGTATAGTCTCCTGCAATGAACTTCGACCCCACCATCTTCATCGTCCTGGCGATCGTCGCCGTCATCGCCATCGGGATCTTCGCCTGGCACCTCGAGAAGAAGCGCCGCGAGGCCATCATCGCCTGGGCGCACGAGAACGGCTTTTCGTTCAGCCCCCACAAGCGGCGGGATCCCGGCCTCGGTTTCTCGCCCTTCGGCCAGGGCCACTCGCGGTGGTCGCGGTATCACCTGACGAAGCGTGTGGAGAAGGCGGTCCCGGGGCTCGACCACGCCGAGGCCGACCTCTTCGAGTACCACTACGCGACGACGTCCGGCTCGGGGAAGAACCGACGGACGTCGCACCATCACTTCACCTGCGCGCTGCTCGAGGCGGGCCTCGACCTCGGCGACATGACGATCCGCCGCGAGCACTGGGGCGACAAGCTCGTCCAGGCGATCGGTTTCGACGACATCGACTTCGAGGACCACGAGTTCTCGAAGAAGTTCATGGTGAAGGGGCGCGACCGGCAGAAGGTCTATTCGGTCGTGGACCGGCGGATGATGAGCTACCTGCTCGAGTCGGGGAAGTGGGTCGTCCAGACCGGCGGCGACATGCTGTTCGTGCATGTTTCCGGCAAGCCGAACGTGGAGCGGCTGGACGCCATCTTCCACTTCGCGAAGGGGTTCCTTCTGAACCTGCCGCGGATGGTCGTCAACGAGGAGCGCGAGCGCCGCGGTTTGCCGCCGGTGCTGGACGCGGGCAGCGCGGCCGAGCACCACGGCCGGCTGGATTCGGATGGATTGGGAGGTGACGCATGATGCCCATCGGGGGCTGGATCGCGATCGGCGCCGTGGTCTTCGTGCTGATCGTCGTCGTGGCGATCTACAACGGCCTGGTGGCCGCCCGCCAGCGCGTGAAGGAGTCCTGGTCGGACGTGGACACGGAGCTTTCGCGCCGCCACGACCTCATCCCGAACCTGGTCTCCACGGTGAAGGGCTACATGCAGCACGAGAGGGAGACGCTGGAGCGCGTGACGGAGTTGCGCCGCGAGGCGGACAACCTGCGCCCGGGCCTGGCGACGATGGCCCAGGCGACGATCGAGGGGACGCTGGGCGGGATGATGCGCGGGATCATGATGCGGGCGGAGGCGTATCCCGATCTGAAGGCATCGAAGAACTTTCTCGCGTTGCAGGGCGAGCTGGCGAACACGGAGGATCGCATCGCAGCGGCCCTCCGGTTCTTCAACGGCAACGTGCGGGACCTGAACGTAAAGTGCGAGTCGTTCCCCTCGGTGATCATCGCCAACATGTTCGGCTTCGAGTCGGCCGAGTTCTTCGAGCTGGAGGACCGGTCGCAGGCCGAGCTGCCCCAGGTCGACATCTGATCACTTCGGCACGAGCCCGGCCTTCTTCAGCGCCTCCTCGTCCTTGATCCGCTGGACTTCGCGGATGGCGTCGATGGCCTCCTTGGCTTTCGTACGGAGCCCGGCATCCATCGAGTCGAGGAGCTTCACGAGGTCGGGGACGAGGTCCTCTCGACCGAGAGATGCCGCGATCAGGATCCCTTCGAGGCGATTGTCGCGGTCATCGGAGGAGATCAGCATCCGGGCCGCGGGGAAGAGGAGCTCGGAGGGCCGAACCGCGAGGACGACGCGCGCCAGGCGCCGCACCATTGCGAGGTCCGGCTTCTCCTCGGCCATCGTGTCGAGGAGAAGCTCCTCCTTCGCCTTTGGCGAGAGGGGACCATCTTTGGAGATCCGGATGAGGAAGAGCGCCCTCCGACCGCGGTCTTCGAGCTTCACGCCCCGAGTGAAGACCTCGGAGGCGCCTTCCCACCGTCCGTGGTCGAGAATGAAGCTCACTTCGCTCTTCGTCACGTCGGACAGGTCTTCCCCCAGGGCGCGCGCGATCCGATAGCGCTCCGGAACCGGCACGGTGCCCCACTCCATCGCATAGGCATTGGGCACGTAACGGATCCACTCTTCCGGCGGGAAGAGGTCGCGGTACCGGAACAGGGCCCAGTACTGCGGCTGGGGGATCTCGGCGATATGCTTCCGCAGGAAGCCGGCCAGGTCCTCGATTCCCGTGTCGGTTTCACTCCCGGACCGCACGCTGGCCACGAGGCCGACGAAGACATCCAGGCACTTGGCCCGCCAGCGCTCCGGCAAGGAGTCCCAGAACTCCGGGACGACGGCCAGGAGGGTGCCGGTGACGTACTCCGCCGGAGCCGCGTCGCCGATCACCCGACCGAGGATCTCATTTCGGACTCCCTTGTCCAGCTTTGGAATCAGGCGGAGGATGGCCCGCAATGCCTCCCTCGACGCCTGGGGCGGGAGCTCTCTCGAGAGGTAAGGGTAGCGGTCGAACAGGGTGACCGCGAGCCGCGCGTCGGCGACGGCGGCCAGGTCCCCGATCCCCTTCGCCCACGCCAGCTTCGCCGCGCCGTCGAGCGTCTCCCAGATCCGCCGCGCCAGGTTGAGGCGGTCCCCGGGCGCCGCGGCCCGCATCGTCGCGAACAGGACTTCGACGTCCCGCACTGAACGGACGAAGAAGACGAAGTTCCACCAGGTGGACCCGCAGTTCCCCTTCCCGGGGCCGGTGACGATCCACCGCGCGAGTTCCCGGGCGGCCTCGGGCGAGGCATGCCGCACGAACTGCTGGAAGTGCCTCTGGAGGGCGGAGTCCGGCGCGGGCGGCAGGTCACGGTCCCGCTGCCCGGAGAGGTGGAACCAGTTCCGCTGCACCGCGAGCCAGCGCTTCAGGAGGTCCGCGTACTTCACCGCGTCGACGTCATCCGGGAGGCTTCCCCCGATCCGTTCCGCCAGTTCCGTCGCCAGGCCGGACATCACGGGGTCTTTCCGCGGCCACCCCGTGAGAGACTCGGAGTGGGCCATGACGACCTCGAGCTGCGCCAGGGCGGCCGCGGGGGAGGCGCGCTCCAGCCAGGGGCGAAGCGTGTCGCGGTTCTGCGCGCCGTGCCCGCCCTGTGAACTGAACCGGGAGCCGAGTTCGATCAGGCGCTGGACGAGTACGGCGAACCGCGGCTCGGACATGTAGTCGTCCGGGAACCGGAACTTCCGATCGAGGAGGTTGCTCACCACGCGGCGGGAGAGTTCCTCGTCCTCTCCGTCCAACCACCTGGCCAGGACGTCGCGGCCTTCCACCGAGTCCGCGGAGCTCACGGCGAAGCCCACCGCCAGGTACTTCCACTTCTCGATCGCCGCCAGCTTCCGCACGAAGCCGAGGGAGAAACTCGGCCACGGACTCATGTAGGCCACTCTCGATATCCCCTCTTCGCCGAACTCGAGGATCCTCTTCTCGAACGCAGCGAGCTCGGCGGGATCCGCCCCGAGGTACTTGTACAGATCGCCGCAGAAGGAGCGCCCCCTCAGTCCGAGGTCCGGGTTCCACGCCGCCGCCATCCCCGGCTCCCTCATCCGGCAGAGGATCCGGTAGGCGTGGCGGCGGAGATCGGCGTCCGAGTGGTGGAGCAGCTTCCGGAGGAACGGGAGGGACTGCTTCCCGATGATCTCGAAGTCGCGATAGACGCCCGGGGTGACGCTCGAGTCGGCGGGGCCCGCCCGGCCGAGATCGAACACCAGTTCCCGAAGTCTCTTGTCGAGCTCCGTCCCCACGCCGATGCCGGAGATCGACGAGAGATACTCCTTCGCCTTCTTCCGGATGTCGGGCGGCACGAGGCCCTCGGCATCGGCAAGGCCCTTCAGATGGGATCGCGCCTCGTCCGAGCGGCCGGGCAGGACCGCGCAGACGGCGAAGCGGAACCTCGCCTCCGCGCGGAGGCGGTCGTCCGCGCCGTTGTCGTCCATCAGCGCGAGGTACTCGAGGGCGGCGCCCTTCACGTCGCCTTCGACGACCTCCTTCGCGTACGCGGCGTGGAACCGGTCCTCCGTTTCCCCTCCGAAGGACGGCGCCGCCAGGACCAGCAACGCCAGCAAGACCATCGTGCCTCTGAACATGGCTTTCTCCTTTGTGACCTGGGAGCAAGCCTAGCTGCGAACACCGAGCGATGAGTCAGCGGTCGGTCAACCGCGGCGGGAAAAGCGGTAGCCGACGCCGCGGACGGCCAGGATGTGGCGGGGATTCGCGGGGTCCGGCTCGATCTTCTTCCGCAGGCCGAGCACCGCCATGTCGATCACCCGGGAGACCACGTCCTCGTCGCGCCAGACCTGCGCCAGGAGCCGCGCGCGGCGGAGCGCGGTGCCCTCGTTCAGGGCGAGGAACTCGAGGAGTTCGAACTCCTTCGGCGTGAGCCCGACGTCCTTCCCGTCACGGACCGCGCTCCGCGCCGAGAAGTCCACCGTCAGGCCGGCGAAGCGGAACACCGTCCCGTCCTCGAACCCGCGCTCCCGATCCCACGCGCGCAGCCGCGACCTAATCCGCGCGAGCAACTCGGCAAGGCCGAACGGCTTCACTACGTAGTCGTCGGCGCCGAGGTCGAGGCCGCGGACGCGGTCGCGCTCCAGCCCGCGGGCGGTGAGGAGCAGCACCGGTGTCTCGACGGCGTCGGCGCGGAGGCGCTTCAGCACTTCGAAGCCGTCGAGGCCGGGGAGGTTGATGTCGAGGACCACGAGGTCCGGATCCTCGGTCAGGCCCAGGTGGAGCCCGTCGTGGCCCGTCGCCGCGGAGAGGACCTCGTAGCCCTCGGCCCGGAGCGCGTCGGAGAGTCCCTCGCG
>JBDLIY010000308.1:0-5358 GCA_039714635.1 Planctomycetota bacterium | reverse complement strand
GCGGAATGTCGACTTCCTGGAAATCCGCATGGAGCTCCACCCCCCGCGCCAGGACGACGAACATGGTCGCGAAAGACAGACAGTTCCCCTTCTGGAGGCGGAAGGTCTGCTCGTAGGGCAGGAGTTCCTCGACGTCGATCACCTTCGCGTCGAAGCCTTCGCTCTCGATCGTGACGCGCGTCTTCGCGGTGAGGGAGTACTCGATCGTCACCGGCGAGGGACCGGCCTCGACACCGTTCACGAAGACCGTGGCGCCCATGGGGATCGTACTCACCTGCAGCGGGTAGCGGATCCGCCGGACGACGTCGGTCGACGCGTACAGCTTCCGGACCTCGCTGAAGACGCGGTGGGCCCGCGCGCGCTTGCCCTGCTCCAGGAAGGACCGGCCCTGCTCGAAGAGCTTGCGCGCGTCCCGCTCGTCGTTCGCGTACCGGATCGACCGGTCGCGGGCCTTCGCCACCAGCTCGCTCTTCGCGGGGTCGTTCTTCGAGATCCGGTCGTAGATCTCCCGGGCCCGTCCGTACTCCTCGCGCTCCTCGGCCTTCTGCGCTTCGCGCATCTCCATCTCGAGGCCGGTCTGGAGGTAGGTCGATTCCCGCTGATCGATGCGGTTCAGGAAATCCGCCGCGTTCCGCCCCACGGTGGAGAATCGGTACTTGCTCTGGAAATCGCGGATCTTGCGCCGCGCCTCCTCGAAGCGGTGCTCGGAGAGCAGCTGGTCCAGGTCGAACCCGTCGGAGAACCGGGTCCGTGCCGCGGACTCGTAGAGGAACGCTCCGCCGGCGAGCAGCAGGATGACCGCCGCCGCCCCGAAGATGGCCCTCGTGATCCAGATGATCTTCTGGCCGCCCGTGGCGATGAGGAGCTTCTTCCGGATCTCCCGGTTCCCGCTGTCGAGCGCCAGGATCCGCCGGTAGACCTCCTTCAGCTCTCCCGGCCGGCCGCCGTCCGTCTCGAGGATCTTCGCGAGGGCCTTCAGCTGCTTCAGAGCGCCCTTCTCGTCGCCGAGGCCGATGAGCGTCAGCGCGAAGATCCGGCGCACCCGCGCGTCGTTCGGCGCCAGGTTCACCAGGGTGCCGAGGAGGTTCCGGGCGCGATTCAGGAGGTTGTGCTTGAACAGCATGTCGGCGAGGATCCGACCCTCGGAGAGGACCTTGCCGTTCTCCTTGTTCGCGCGGTAGATCGTGAGGATCTGCTCGCGGGAGTTGAAGTCCTCCGGCGTGCAGCGGACCGCGTTCTTCAGCGCGGAGAGACACTTCTTGAGCTCGCTCTTCCGCTTGTGGATCCGGGCGATTTCCTTCCAGACCTTCGCGGCCTGCGCGTTCTCGCCCAGCTGCTCGTAGGCCCGCGCGAGACGGGTCCGGACGATGATGTCGCCCATGACCTCCGAGCGCGCCTCTTCCAGACGACGGATCTCCTCGAGGATCTCGTCGCGGCCCTGCCGATCGTGCGCCCCTCCCGCCGGGCCGACCAACCCCTCTTCCACGAGCTGATAGAGCGCCTCGAAGACGAGGAGCGCCGTGGAGCCGCACTCCTCGATGATCTCGCGCACGCGTCGCTTGCCGTCCACGAGCTCGAGAACCCGTGTGACGGCGTCGGTGGCGGCCTGCTGCCGGGCGGCCTCTCCCGCCTCGGTGGCTTCGAAGATCATCCGGTCGGAGCTGATGACGTCCTTGACCTTGTGCAGCTCACGCCGGTGTTCCTCCACGCCCCGGATGAACTCGGGCACATCGCAGGAGACGGAGCAGGCGCGGTACTGCGCGTCGTAGAACTGGTCGGGGGGCTGCCCCTCCTCGAACTCGTACTCGGCCTCGGTCCAGAGTTCGAGATCGCAGACCTCCGCCTCCATCTGCCGCCGCACGGCCGCGTCGACGATGCCCTTCGGCACGAGGCCCATCGCGACGGCCGCGTCGGCGAACCGCTTGTCCTGGGTCTTCGCGAACTCGTCGATCTGGTCCCGCTGGTCCGGCGTGATCGCTTCCGTCCTCACCAGGAGGTCGGCGATCGGGACGCCCTTCCGCCCCCCGAGGCTCACCTGCCGAATGCCGCCGATGGAGAAGTAGAAGATCTTCTCGCTCACCCCGTCGGAGATGAGGAACGAGCAGGCGACGTTCTCTTCCGTGAGAACGGCGAAGACGCGGTCCAGGCTCTCGGAGTCGAGCCGGCCTTTCAGTTCGATCGACATCGAATCCCTCCACCGCGCCCGCAGACGGGGCGCCCTTCCCTATCGGCGAACGGCGGGCCGCGCCTGAAATCGTCCGGGGAATTTGCCCGCGAACCGAAATGGCTAAAGCGCGCCCGCTCCGCTCATCGATACGGAGGGTGACGAGGTTGTGAGGAGATCCCCGGTCGTCGCGAGCGCGGTGATGCGCCCGGCGGGATGCAGCGCCCCGCGCAGCGGATCAGGGATGTCTTCACAACCTCTCAGGGATCGAATCTCTGCCGGGTGGCAGAGCCGGGTGTGCATATCGACGACGAAGCCATCATCGCGAAGGCCCTCGAACTGGGCTACATCAGCGAGCGTGAACTCTCCGGGTGCCGGAAGACCGTCGCCTCGCTCGAAGAACTGGGAATCGAGAAGACCCTTCTCGAGGCCCTGAGGGAACATCGTTTCCTCACCCCGGACCGCATCCGCGACATCGAGGAGGCCATCCAGGACGGCGCGATCCCCTCCCCGCTCCCCTCGGATCCGGAGGCGACCGCCAATAGCTTCCCCCATTGTCCGGAGGCGACTGCAGATAGCTTCCCCCCCTGTCCGGAGGCGACTGCAGATGGCCTCCCGGCCCCCGATCCGGACTCGACCGCCGGTTCCTTCGGGGCGCCGCCGCCTCCCGAGCCCGCCCTCGATCCCGACCCGTCGTTCGTCGCCTCCCGGGAGTTCACGCCGCCGTCCACGCCGGACGCGACGGCGGACTTCGACGGCCCCGACTCGCCGCCGGACGGAACGATGGACTTCTCGCCGGCCGACATCGCGATGGCCTCCGGCCTGCCCGAGATGCACTCCCCCTCCGCCGACCCGGACATGAGCGCCCCCACCGCCATCGCGGGCGGGGCGACGATGGACGGCTCCGTGAAGGAGCGGCGGGTGGACGACGGGCCCGCCGAAGACCTTCTCTCGACCTACGAGAAGGACCTGCTCGGATCCACGCTGGGCGGCTGCCGCCTGGAGACGCAGCTCGGCAAGGGCGCGATGGGGACCGTGTTCAAGGCGACGCACCTCGCGTTGCGCAAGGTCGTCGCGGTGAAGCTGCTCAACCCGTCGCGCTTCTACCAGAAGAAGCAGATCGAGCAGTTCTTCCGCGAGGCCCGCGCCGCGGCGGCGATCGAGCACCAGAACATCGTCGGCGTCCACGACGTCGGCCAGGAGCGCGGCCTCTACTACATCGTGATGCAGTTCATCGAGGGCGACTCCCTCCAGGAGAGGATCGAGGCCGACGGCACGATCGCTCCGAGGGAAGCCGTCCGGCTCACGATCGAGGCGGCCCGTGGCCTGGGCGTCGCCCACGACAAGGGCATCATCCACCGGGACGTGAAGCCCGCGAACCTCATGCTCACCCCCGCCGGGGAGGTGAAGATCGCGGACTTCGGACTCGCACACCACAGCGGCGAGCACACCGAAGCCGGCGGCGACGTGGAGATCATGGGGACGCCCGCGTACATGTCGCCGGAGCAGATCGACGGTCGCAAGGTCGATCACCGCGCGGACCTCTACTCCCTCGGCGTGACGCTCTACTACATGACGACGGGCCGGAAGCCGTTCGACGCGCCGACCCCGATGGAGGTGCTGCTCAAGCACATGAGCGAGCGCCTCGTTCCCCCCACCCAGGTCAACCCGAAGATCCCGAAGAGCCTGGGCCAGGTCATCGAGCGCCTGATGGCGAAGGACGCGGAGAGCCGTTACGCGACCTCCGAGGACCTCATCAAGGATCTGAAGAAGGTCAACGAAGGCGGCAAGCCCCGCGCCGTCGCGCAGATCGAGGACGTCATCAACCGGATGGAGGAGATGGCGCGCGAGGACGCGCCCGTCGTCAAGAACCGGCAGCCCGTCACGGCGGCCGTCGTCTCCGGCATCGTCGCCGCGCTGTGCGCGATCCTCTTCACCGTGGCGCTGCCGGACATCAAGGCCGACTCGATCGAATCCTACGTGGAGGTCAACGACCTGGAGCGGAAGGTCAAGGCCCTCTACGACTCCGCCGCCGAATTCGCCCGGCAGAACCCACGCGAGATCGAGGAGATCCGCAAGGGCTTCACGAGGATCATCGACGACTACGACTACCTGGACTCCTGGGCGATGAAGGCGAGGACCGGCATCCGCGAAAGCGAACGGAAGTTCGCCGACATCGGCCGCCGGGAGACGAAGGAATACCTCACGCGTTCCGCGAAGGAGCGGCTCGAAGGCAATCTCGCGGAGTCCCTCCTCGAACTGAACCGGATCCCCGCGATCTGGCTCACCGGCGTCCTCGGACGGGAGATCGCGGGGCAGCGCGCCCGCCTCGCGGCGGATCTCGAGAAGCAGACGGGGATGGCGCTCGTCACCGAGGGCGTCTTCCTCGCCGGCCAGGAGAAGCGCGAGGAGACGATCGATCAGCACTTCCTGATCCAGGTCCACGAGGTCTCGAACGCGGACTACGCGAAGTACGTGACCACGGGCGGCCGGGCGCCGAAGCACTGGAAGGACGGGAAGGTGCCGGCGGGCAAGGCCATGTACCCGGTCGTCGGCGTGACGTACGAGGACGCGGCCGGCTACGCGCTCTGGGCCGGGATGCGCCTCCCCACCGCGCTGGAGTGGGAGCGCGCCGCCCGCGGGACGGACGGCCGCGCGTACCCATGGGGCGACAAGTTCGACAGTCGCCTCGTGAACTGCGTGAACCGCCGGCTCGGCATCAAGCCGGTGACGGCGTATCCCGGTGGCGCGTCCCCGGTCGGCTGCCTGAACCTGGCCGGCAACGTGAACGAGTGGACGTCGACGCTGGACGAGTCAGGCACCCGCCGCATCGTGAAGGGCGGCGCCTACCGCTCGAACATCTGGAACGTGCAGACCTTCTCGCAGATCGCCTACTCGGAGTCGGAAGAAGACCCGGCCCTGGCGATCGGCTTCCGCTGCGTGCGTTGATACCGAGACGGGAACATTCCTTCCAAACCCCCGATACCGGCTACTTCTCTTCCGCCATCTGCTCCTCGTCCTCCGGCTCCACCGGCGTCGCCGGTTCGAGTTCGATGACACCGGTCTCCCCCTTCACGCGCTGCCGGTAGACCTTCACCGGCCAGTCGAACTGCCCCTTCATCTTCGGGTCATCGCACTCGGCGAGCGCGGCGAGGCACTTCTCCACCTTCTCGCTCTCCGGTGCGTGCTGAGCG
>JBDLIY010000307.1:0-5364 GCA_039714635.1 Planctomycetota bacterium | reverse complement strand
GCCAGCACCTTCTCGAAGTAGGGCAGGCTCTTCTTCTCCTGGCCCGGCAGGTTGAAGAGGTAGATCAGGCCCGTGTCGTTCAGGATGTCCTGGCTGTTCGGCGCCCGCTCGCTCGCCTTCAGGTACCACTCCAGCGCTTTCTGCGCCTGGGGTGGGCGCGAGTCGCGGTAGAACAGCCCGAGGTTGTTCGCGGCGTCCGCCGAGTACTCGTAGTACTCGTGGATCTTCTCCATCCACGGGATGGCCGTCGCCGACGTTGCGCGGTTCATGAGCACCGGCCCCGCCGTCTTCGACGCCTGCCACCAGAGGGAGTAGTGCTCCCGCCAGACCTCGAGGGCCGGCAGCATGACGTCCATGGCCGCCTTCGTCTCGCCCTGGCCCGTCAGCACCCAGCCGAGGTACATCGCCGCCGTGCCGTCGTTCGCGTGCTTCCGGAGGACGTCCCGGGAGAGATCCATCAGCTTCGCGGCCGACTCCTTCTTCCGGATCAACTCGTCCCACGGCTTTCGGAAGGTCGGGTCCGAGCGGACCGCTGTCCGGTAACACTCCCGCGCCTCGTCGTGCTTCCCGAGCCACTCCAGCGCGATCCCCTTGAGGTGGAGGATCCGCGGGTCCGGGCCGCACTTCTCGAGGCCGGTGTCGAAGAGCTTGACCGCCTCCCCGTACCGCTTCTGGCCTTCGGGCGACCGCCCGCCCGCCCGGGCCGCGTCGTTGGAGATCTGCGCTCCCCGGCGCCAGTACCCGCCGGCCTCGGTCGGGAACTCGGCGATGTTCTTCTCGTACGCCTCCCGGGCCTTCTTCGGGTACTCCTGGAGTTCCTTCGCCCAGCCGTAGAGCCAGTTGATCTCCGGGTCCGACCCGTCGAGCCTCCTCGACTCCCCGAACTTCACCTCCGCGTCGGAGAACCAGGACTTGATCGTGTTGGCCGCCTGCTGCGCCGCCAGCGCCTGGTTGCCCCGCTCGAAGGAGATCCGCCCGAGGATCTTCCAGTAGCGGGCGTTCTTGTCCTTCACGAGATCGAGGGCGGTCATGATCGCCGCCTCGGCGCCGTCCAGGTCCGGATTCGGCATGTCGACCCGGACCTCGGCGAGCTTCGCCCAGGCCTCGGCGTCTTTCGCGCCCGCCTCCGTGGCCGTGATCTTCTCCAGCATCTTCTCGGCGGAGGAGAAGCGGCCGACCTTCGTCAGTTTGTCGGCGTCTGACACTTTGTCAGGCGCGGCCGCCCCCGAGACAGTCAGGGGGCCGACGAGGAGGGCAATGACGAGGATTCCGACGGAAACGGCGATTCGCATGGAACCGGTCCTTTCTGCGCGCACGGCCCGAATCGTAAGGGGGTCCGCACTTTGTGCCACCGGAAAATCGCCCAGATCCCGCCCGGACCCCCTCCGGAACCTCCCGGGGGCACGGACCTTGCATTCCTCGACTCTCCGGCGTGTGGTGCGCCCGCAGAAGGACAGGCATGGGTCATCAGGACTACTACAAGGTTCTCGGGGTCGCGACCGACGCGAGCCAGGACGCCATCAAGAAGGCGTACCGGAAGCTCGCGAAGCGGTACCACCCCGACAAGAACCGGGGCGACGAGGCCGCCGAGACCCGATTCAAGGAGGTCCAGCAGGCCTACGACGTCCTCGGTGAGCCGGAGAAACGGCAGAAGTACGATCAGCTCCGCCGCGGGGGCCCCGGCGCGTTTTCGGGCGTGGACCTGGAGGACCTCTTCGGGGGAGGAGGCCGCGGCCCCGGGTTCGGCGGCTCGATCTTCGATCTCTTCGAGCGGGCGGGGATGGGCCGGCGGGCTGGCGCGGCCCGTCGCGGGGAGGACCTGGCCTACGAAGTCCGCGTCCCCTTCGACACCGCGGCCTTCGGAGGCAGCACCGCGATCCGCCTTCCCCGCGAGGAGAGTTGCGCGACGTGCTCCGGCAGCGGGGCGGCTCCGGGCACGAAGCCCCGGCCGTGCCCGGCCTGTGGCGGCAGCGGCAGCACCGCGGACGCCCAGGGAGGCTTCGCGTTCTCCCGGCCCTGCCCGTCCTGCTACGGGCGCGGCCGCGTCATCGAGAAGCCCTGCACGTCCTGCGGGGGCAGCGGCGAGCGCCACGTCTCCCGCCAGCTGACGGTCAAGATCCCGGCCGGCGTCGTCGACGGCCAGAAGATCCGCCTGAAGGGCGAGGGGGAGCCCGGCAGCGGCGGCGCGGCCGACGGCGATCTCATCCTCACCGTGAAGATCGCCGAGCACCCGCAGTTCACGCGGAAGGGCTTCGACACGGAGAGCCGCGTCTCCCTCGACATCGTGACCGCGTCGCTGGGGACGGAGCTCGACGTGGAGACGATCCACGGACCGGTGAAGCTCCGGGTGCCGGCCGGCGTACAGCCCGGTACGCGCCTGCGCCTGAAGGACCGTGGCGTGACGAGCCACGCCGGGAAGAAGGGCGATCACTTCGTGCGGATCGAGGTGACGGTGCCCCGGCAGCTCACCGAGCGGCAGCGGAAGCTCCTGATGGAGTTCCACGAGGCCGAAGATGCGGGTTAGAGTTCACGGACCGGCCGCCACCGCGGCCGCGGAGGCCAGATGAACGATGGAAACAAGCCGCCCGAGGGCGGCCCGCGCGGAGGGGGACAGAAGAAGGCGCCCCGATTCTCCTTCGGTTGGGTGGTCCTCGTCCTGCTGCTCGTCCTGCTCGTGAGCCAGTTCCTCGCTCCGAAGCCGGAGCAGCCGGACTGGCAGACCTTCACGAAGTGGGTCGCGGAAGGCCAGCTCGAGGATCTCGTCGTCAGCCAGAAGCGGATCGTCGGGAAGCACATCCTCGTGGCCGGCGAGAAGGAGACGGAGAAGTACGAGGCCTTCGAGTTCATCCGGGTCTACGGACCGGAGAAGGACCTCGACCTCATGCGCGAGGCGAACCTCACCTGGAAGACCAACGAGGAGGGCGACGGCCTCGGCGGCTTCCTGCTGATGGCCCTGCCGTTCCTGCTGATCATCGGCATCTGGTTCTTCCTGATGCGCCGGATGAACCCCGGCCAGCAGGTGATGAGCTTCGGCAAGTCCAAGGCCAAGATCTACGCCGAGAAGGAAGTGAAGGTCGACTTCGGCGACGTGGCCGGCGTCGAGGAGGCGGTGGAGGAGGTCCGCGAGATCGTCGACTTCCTGCGCGAGCCGGAGAAGTTCCAGACGCTCGGCGCCCGCATCCCGAAGGGCGTCCTCCTGCTGGGCGCGCCGGGTACCGGGAAGACGCTCCTCGCCCGCGCGGTCGCCGGCGAGGCCCAGGTCCCGTTCTTCACGCTGTCCGGCTCCGACTTCGTCGAGATGTTCGTCGGCGTCGGCGCCAGCCGTGTCCGCGACCTCTTCAAGCAGGCCGCCCAGAACGCGCCCTGCATCGTCTTCATCGACGAACTCGACGCCCTCGGCAAGACGCGCGGCACGAGCCCCGTCTCCAACGACGAGCGCGAGCAGACCCTGAACGCCCTCCTCGTGGAGATGGACGGCTTCGACGCCAACTCCGGTGTCATCATCATCGCGGCGACGAACCGGCCGGAGATCCTCGACGCGGCGCTGATGCGGCCCGGCCGCTTCGACCGCCAGATCGTCGTCGACAAGCCCGACATCAAGGGCCGCGAGCAGATCCTCGAGGTCCACGCGAAGAACGTGAAGCTCGATGACGAGGTCGACCTCAAGGTGATCGCGGCCCGGACCCCGGGCTTCGCCGGCGCCGACCTGGCGAACGTCATCAACGAGGCGGCGCTGCTCGCCGCCCGGCGCGACAAGAAGTCCGTCACGATGGGCGAGCTCGAGGAGGCGATCGACAGAACGATCGCGGGACTCGAGAAGAAGAAGCGCCTGATGACGAAGAAGGACAAGGAGATCGTCGCCTACCACGAGACCGGCCACGCGCTGGTCGCGACGAAGCTCCCGCATACCGATCCGGTCCACCGCATCTCGATCATCCCGCGCGGGATGGGCGCCCTCGGCCACACGCTGCAGCTGCCGACGGACGAGCGCTACCTCATGACCCTCGAGGAGCTCTCGAGCCGGATGGCGGTGCTGCTCGGCGGCCGCGCGGCGGAGATCGTGGTCTACGGCCAGGTCTCCACCGGCGCCCACAACGACATCGAGCGCGTTTCGAAGATGGCCCGCCGGATGGTCACCGAGTACGGCATGAGCGCGAAGATGGGGCCGATCTCCTGGGAGCAGGAGCAGCGCAGCTTCCTCTGGGCCGACGGCTCCGCCAGCAAGAAGGACTTCTCCGAGGTCACCGGCCGCGAGATCGACGAGGAGGTCATGCGCGTCGTCACGGCGGCGGAGACGCTGGCCGTCGAGACCCTGAAGGAGCACCGCGACCTGCTCGAAACGGTCGCGCAGCGCCTGATGGAGATCGAGCTGATCGAGGCCGAGGAGTTCCGCGCGCTTGTCGGAGACGTCGACGAAGAGGACGACGAAGTCCCGGAGCCCGAGCCGTCCGCGGAAGCCTCGGACGAAGCGGAAGTCCCGGACGAACCGGAGTCTCCGGACGAACCGGAGGAGACCGCCGGATGAGGCGCATCTCGGTCGTGGGCCTGGGCAGCTTCGGCATGGCGCTGGCCCGCGAGCTGGCGCGTCTCGGAGCCCAGGTGACGGCGGTGGACGACGACCTCGCCCACGTGGAGGCGGTGAAGGACGACGTCCACGCCGCGGTCCGCATGGACGGTCGAGACCGCGAGGCCCTGTCGGAGCAGGGGATCCACCGCGCGGACGTGGCGGTCGTCTGCATGGGGGAAGACTTCGAGGCGGCGGAGATCTGCGCGGTCCACCTGCAGGAGCTCGGCTGTCCGAAGGTCGTGGTCCGTGGCACGTCGGAAGAGCGGGTGGAGATCCTCACGGCGCTCGTGCCCCACGTGATTACCCCGGCGATCGAGGCGGCTCGGACGCTGGCCGTGCGCCTCCTGGCCCCGGGCCTCGACTGGTACGAGAGCTTCCCCGGCGAGCACGACATCGCGATGACGATCGTCCCGGAAGAACATGACGGCCGGACGTTGGCCGAGGTCTACGGCAACGCCTCGGGCGCCCATCCGGTGATGCTCCGCCGCGGCGAGGGCCATGGCTGCGAGTTGATGACGACCCCGGTGACCACGACGCCCCTGCGCGCCGGCGACCACGTCTTCTGGTTCGGCACGGAGAAACAGCTCCGCCACCTGGGCGGGAGGTCGTAGGGTCCGGCTCCCCTCGATGGGCGGTTCCCGATCACGCCACCTCCGTCGTTGTCTCAGTTCGTTCTCTCGATATCGTCCTCCCCTGTCGTCACGAACGACTCCCCGTTCGCGAACTCCCACTCCAGCCGCTCCCCGGCCCGCCCGGAGACCCGCACGGCCCCGCGATGCACGGAGCGCAGGTGGTGG
>JBDLIY010000306.1:0-5376 GCA_039714635.1 Planctomycetota bacterium | reverse complement strand
GGCTCGGGTGCGCGGGAGGCCGTGCAGGAGGGAGGTGCGGCCCCGCCGGGGGCGCCGTCGGGCGTCGCCTGAGGGGCATGGGCGCGAGATATCTCTGAAATCGGGACCGACAGCGGGGACGGTCTGTGCTGAGGGTCGGTGACGGGCTGCGTCAGTCCCTCGGCACCGCCAGCATCCGCTCCAGCGACAGCCTGGTGCAGGGACAGCCTGGTGCAGGGACAGCCTGGGCGCTATCGGGCTCAGGGCGGCCTCTGCGACCTCGCCGGTGAACGCACAAGTCGTGTCACCCCTGCGAGATAGGCTTTCCCTGTGAACCTGCTGGACATCATGAGGCGGTGGCTCCACCCCACGCTCGGGGGCGCGCTGCTCCTGTGTGGTGTACTGCTCGGGGTCATGTTCGGAGTCGGGGCCATGCGCTGGCGCGTTCGGCGACGGATCGGGCGGCACCGGCGCATGGGGCGCCGTGGCGAGGCCCGGGCCCTGAAGCTCCTGCGCCGGGCCGGCTACCGCGTCCTCGACACCGAAGTCGCCGCCTCGGGCCGCGTCCGCGTGGACGGGAACTCGGTCGACTACCGCGTCCGGGCCGACGCCATCGTGCGGCGCAGGTTTCGCCGCTACGTCGCCGAGTTCAAGGGCGGCGCCGAGTCCGCCGCAATCACGAACCGCGCGACCCGGCGCCAACTTCTCGAGTACGCGTTCCTGTTCGACGTCGCCGGGGTGATCCTGGTGGACGCCAGCCGCGGCCGCGTCCACCGGATCGAGTTCCCGCGGCGGTGAGCGCCGGAAGCACGCCTACTCGGCGTTCGCAGTGACTTTCCGCCGCGCCCGCTCCGCCTTCCGGAGTTCCTTTCCGAGGGCGTCGCCCGCGCCGAGTTCGGACAAGCCGGACAGGCCGAGGTCCGCGTCGATGTCGAGGACGCCCGTCTTCGCCGCGTCGCAACGGATCTTCACGTCGTGGCGGACGAACTCCACGGGACCGGAGAACTTCGGCAGCGCGACGAGGTGGTAGACCTCCGCGAAGGCGCTCGCCACGTCGCACGGCCCGGCCGGGTTCGTCACGACGTAGTGGACACGGAGCTTCCCGTCCTTCTCGACGATCCGGCCGACGCGCACCGACGTCAGCGTGCTGCCGGGCACGACGACGGCGGCGACCATCTCCGTCGCGAAGTCCGGCCGGCGGCCGGTGACCTTCGCTCCGAGCGCGTCGACGACCCTCTTGAACCGGGTCGCCTTCCGGATGACCTCCTCGTCGGGGCCCGGGTACGCCGTCTTCGATCGGCCCCGCGCCAGGTGGCGCCACTTCACGCCCACCGGCTCGCCCGGCGTCCGGTCGTAGCGGAAGAAGTCGACGTTCAGCTCGACGCCGAAGCAGCCGAGCGTGTTCGGCAGGATCCCGCCGAGGACGGTGACGCCGTCCGGGCGGGGGCAGATCGAGTCGAGGAGCGCGAACATCTCGTCCGCGCGATCGCCCTTCGGCTCGTAGATGTGCCCGTCGTCGGTGACGAGCAGCCGGCAGGGGCCGAGCGAATAGACCATGCCGTGGACGAGGACGCCGCCGTTCGAAGGCGGCGCGGTGATCTTCGAGACAACGCTCTTCCGGGCCGCGGCCCGGCCCGTCGGGCCATGGGCCGCCGCGACGACCTCGAAACGGCCGTGGACGCGCGGGTGCACCTCGATATCGAGGATCGCGGCGCGGGTCGCACCCGCCGGGACGTGGAGCAACTCCCAGTCCCCGGAGATGCGGGCCAGCACTTCGCGGACGAACCGCTCCCAGCGGCTGACCGGCGGCGTCCGGATCGGCTCCGCCGGGAAGGCGAGGAAGCCCTCGACGAGGACGAAGCGGTCCTTCCGGGAGTGGTTGGTGACGATGGCGCCCGCCCGGAGAACGTCCCCGGCGTCCACCTCGTCGGACTCGAGTTTCAACTCGACGGTGAGAGTCGGGTCCTTCGCCTGCGCGGCTCCGACGAGGAGCAGCAGGACGAGGACGGTGAGACAAGTTGTGAGAATCCGCATACAGACCTCCCTTTCGGGGGCGCCGCCCTCCGGCGCCCTCCACCCCACAGGCCGGCCTGTTTCGGGTTCGCGGACATCGGTGTGGCAATCGGTGTGCCACGTCCGGTTTCCCCGTGGCGGCGGGCTTCGGGCGGAAACCGTGTTACCGATATCGGGGGCGGAGTGACCGGTTCGTGGTCCGGAAGAGGAAACTCGGGCGACCGATCTCCGTACCATGGGTTGTCCGGCGGTGTGGAAAGGGAGGCTCCCGTGAACTCCGGTCGCGCGCTCGTACTGATCCTGGCCGGCGGCATCGCCGTCGTCGTCGCCTTCGCCCTCTTCACGCTGAAGGACTCCGGGCCCGTGGGCCCCTCCGGTCTCGAAGAGTCCGACCCGGACCGCGAGCGGGAGGCCGAGGACCCGGGCGCCATCTCCACGGTCCGGGTGACGCTGACCGGTCGGGTCCTCGCCCGCGGCAGCGGCCAGCCGGTGCGCCGGGCCGAGGTCTCGATCGGCAAGATCACCGTGGTGACGGGGCGGGACGGCCGGTTCACCCTCGAAGACGCGCCGGGCGGCGAGCCGACGGTCCGCGTCGAGGCCGAGGGCGCGATCGCCCTGACGAAGAAGCTGGAGGTCG
This sequence comes from Planctomycetota bacterium, assembly GCA_039714635.1. Taxonomy (GTDB): domain Bacteria; phylum Planctomycetota; class JAJSAM01; order JAJSAM01; family JAJSAM01; genus JBDLIY01. The sequence continues at coordinate 2,747 of JBDLIY010000306.1, read as the reverse complement.
GCGGGGAGTCGAAGGACGTCGGCGACCTGCTGCTCTCCTGGCCCACCGTCCTGACCGGCCTCGTGACGGACGTCGACGCGAGGCCGGTGCCCGGGGCGGCGGTCCGCGTTCTCGAGCGGACGACGTACGAGGCAGGCAACTGGCGCGGGCCCTCCGAAGACCAGATCCGATTCGGGCTCGAGCTCTTCGACGACGGGAAGCCGATCCCCGGGCTGCGGCTGACCACGGACGCGGAGGGACGCTACCGCGTCGAGGGTCTGACGGCGGGGAACTACTTCGTCTCCGCCCGGAAGACCGGACACGCCACCGGCCACGAAGACAGCGTCGAGGTGCCGGTCTCCGGCGAGGCGACGGCGGACATATCGCTCGGGAAGGCGTCGACGATCGCCGGGAAGGTCCTCGACGCCGGCGATGCGCCCGTGGACGGCGCGCTCGTGATGGTGACACCCTGGAGCGGGGCCCAGCGCGTCCCCTACCGGCCCATGGAACGTACGACGTCGACGGCCGGAGGCGCGTTCCGCGTCGACACGCTCGAGGAAGGCACGAGCTACCTCGTCATCGTCCGGGCCCCGGACGGGAAGATCGGGATCGCGATCCAGGTCCCGGCGCCGAAGATGGACCTCGTCGTCCGCGTGGGCCCGCGGTTCGACCTCCGAGGCATGGTGACGGACGCGGAGACCGGCGAGGCGATCCCGGGCGCGCGGCTCTGGACGATCCTCGCCCGGTGCGAGTCCGGCGAGGACGGCCACTACGAACTCGTGGGGATGGTGAACCACGTCTTCTTCTACTACGTGTGGATCGAGGCGGACGGCTACGCCCCGGCGCAGAAGGGGCTCTCCCTCCTGGAGCGGATGGGCTCCGACCTCCAGAAGGACTTCAAGCTGACGAAGCTGAAGCCGTCGACGCTGACGGTGACGGTGCGCGACACGAGCGGGACGCCGGTGGCGGGGGCCGCCGTGATGGCGCGCGACTGGGACGAGAATCTCAAGGCCTCCGCGACGACGAACGGGGTCGGAGAGGCCGTCCTCGAGGGTGTTCTCAGCGAAGGCGTGCAGGTGGCCGCGACGAAGGAGGGCTACTCGCAGACCCACCTCTACACCGAGCCCTCCGGGCAGCGGTTGGCCTACGCCAGCGAGTTTCAGTGGATGAGCGTCCCGGGTGGCCAGGCCGGCACGCTCGATGTCACGATGATCGCGACGGGCCCCGTCGCCGGAACGGTGCGGGACCGGGCGGGCAACCCCCTCGCCGGCGTCAGCGTCGGCACGAGCGCGGCGAAGCTCGGAGTCACGGACGAGAAGGGCGCCTTCCGGCTCGACGGTGCGCCGGTCGGGCTCCGGACGGTGCTCGAGTTCCGCAAGACGGGCTACGTGCGGAAGAACCAGATCCTCGAAGCCGACCAGCGCGAAGGGATCCAGGTGGAGATGGCGAAGGGCGGGACGATCGCCGGCGTCGTGGTCAGCGAGAAGGGCGAGCCGGTCGGCGGCGTCTCGATCCTGGCCGAACTGAAGGACATGGGAATCCAGGAGAGCGCGAAGTCCGACGTGAAGGGCCGGTTCCGGATCCAGGGCCTCGAGCCGGGTGAGTACACGCTCATCGCCCGGCGCGCCGGCTTTGCGTTCACGCGCTCCGGGGGACTCGCCCTGGCGGAGGCACAGCAGGTGGAGGACGTCGAACTGACCCTGATCAAGGGCTTCACCGTCTCCCTGCTCGCCGTCGACCCCGGCGGTTCACCGGTCAACGCGACGATCCTCGTCCACGGGCCGATGGACGCCCCGACGCCGGAGCGGATCCTGCGCCAGAGCCGCCGGCAGGGCGGCGAGGCGCTCGTCCTCCAGCTCCGCCCCGGCCGCTACAAGATCCTCGCCTCCCCCTGGGGCAAGGTGGAGGGCGCGGGCGCGGCGGAGTTCGAGCAGGTGATCGACGCGGCGGGCGAGGTGCGGGTCGAGCTGTCGGCGACGGTGCTCCGACTCATCGTGAAGGCGAAGGTGCCGGCCGGCCGCCGACTCGGATCGGTCCAGGTCGAGCGCATCGAGCCGGCGGAGCCGAACGTCACGCTCTGGTTCGGCGTGGAAGAGGACGGGACGTTCCGGAGCGTGCCCCTGCCGCCGGGGAAGTACCGATTGGGCTTCTGGCTCCGGCCGGAGAGTCAGGACGACAGCTGGGAGTACCAGGAAGTCGAGGAGCTCTTCTCGCCGGGAGAAGACGTTCAGGAGGTCGACCTGACGAAGTAGCCGGGTAGCTCCCCGGGCCGTGGAACCGGGCCCGCCTCAGCGATCCTTGCCGGTGATGAAGCTCGGATCCTCGTACTTCTCCTCGAGGGTCTCGAGAGTCTTCCAGACGTGGCCCATGGCTTCTTTCCAGCCGTCCGGGAGATATCCCTCGTACTCCATCGGGATCTCGATGCCCTCGAGGGCGGTGCGGACGCGGCGGAGGGCGTCGCGGCCTCCGTCGACCTTCCCGGCGGTGTAGAACTCGATCCCGAGCTTCTCCTGTTCGGGATCGAGGTCGTCGCGGCGAATGGACGGGTTGTCGCTCACAGCACTTCCTCCGTTGTCTGGCACCGGCCGCCCATCGTCCCGCCCCGGCGGGGGCACAGCAAGAACTCTCAGGAAGTCGGGTCAGAGGAACTCCGCCACCGGCATCTCATGGAGCAGGAACTCCACGAACCGACCCTCCGGCGGCAGGCCCGGGTCGGCGCCCGGGACCCGCACGAGCAGCGGGATCCCCGCGTCCATCACGAACGTCTC
>JBDLIY010000305.1:0-5387 GCA_039714635.1 Planctomycetota bacterium | reverse complement strand
CGCTCTCCAACTCAACGAAGAAGGGATTCGGCTCGTCTCTCGTGGGGAGTACGAGAAGGCCATAAAGACCTTCACGAAGGCCCGCCGCCTCCAGCCCGCGGACGTGACGCTCAAACAGAACCTCGCCACCGCGCGCTCCCGCCACGCGGGCGCTCTCCTCGGGGCCGGGAAGGACGCGGAGGCGATCCAGCAGTTCCGCCTCGCGGTCGCCCTCGTGCCGACCGAGGCCGTCCACCACGCGAACCTCGGCATCGCCCTCGTGCGGTTCGGCAAGGTGGCCGAGGGGAAGAAGTCGCTCGAGGCCGCGGTGCGCGCGGACGCCGCCTGCGTGGCGGCGCACGCCGAACTCGGCTCGCTCCACTACCGGGAAGGCGACCTGTTCCGCGCGAAGGACCACCTCGGCAAGGCGGCGAAGGCGAAGCCGAAGAGCGCGGACCTGAAGAAGGCGTACGAGCGGGTGGCGCGCGAATACGAGGTCGAGAAGAAGTTCAAGTCGGTCGAAAGCGACCACTTCCGCATCTCGTGGGACGGGGCGCAGGACGCCACGGTGGGGGACCGCCTGAAGATCCACCTCGAGGACGCGTACTCGGAGGTCGCGGCCGATCTCGGTATCCGGCCGGAGAGAAAGACCCGCGTCATCCTCTACACCCGTCAGAACTTCAAGGCGGTGACGGGCGCCCACGACTGGGTGGGCGGCCTGTTCGACGGGCGGATCCGGATCCCGGTGCAGAACTTCCACAAGGCGGAGCGGGAGATCCGGAGCACGATCCGCCACGAGTACGTCCACGTGGCGGTGGACAGCGTGACGAAGAAGTGCCCGGCCTGGCTGAACGAGGGCCTGGCCCAGCACTACGAGGGGCGCAGCGTGTCGACCTGGCTCGGGACGCTTTCGAAGGCGAAGCGGGCGGACATCCTGTTCTCGCTGAAGGAGCTGACGCCGAACTTCACGGCCTTCAAGGACGCGAACCGGGCCCGCCTGGCTTACGCCCAGAGCCTGTCGATCGTGTCGTTCCTGATGGACGAGCACGGCCCGAAGGCGATCGGCACGTTCCTGACGGCGCTGGGTGAGGGGAAGAAGCCCGAGGAGGCGTGCCGGGCGGCGTTCACGATGTCGCAGGCGGAGTTGTACGAGGACTGGGCGGAAACGCTCTGACCGTGTCTACTCCATACGGAGTCAGGGCAATTCCAGCGTAGACACGCCGAAACGTCCCCCCCGGCGACCGTCACCCCCGTCACCCCCCTCGGGAGTCAGGGCAACCAACGTAGTGGTCCGGTCCCTCCTCGAGAACTCTCGGTCTCACGCCGTCACCCGGCTCACGATCTCCCTCGCCTCCTCGTGGATCCGGTCCAGGTGCTCCTCGCCCTCAAAGCTCTCCGCATAGACCTTCGCGATGTCCTCCGTGCCCGACGGGCGCGCCGCGAACCAGCCGTTCTCCGTCACCACCTTCAGGCCGCCGATCGGCGCGCCGTTGCCGGGCGCGGCCACCAGCTTCGCCGTGATCGGCTCGCCCGCCAGCGTGTCCGCGGTCACCGCGTCCGGGGACAGTTCCAGCAGCGCGGCCTTCTCCTCCCGCGACGCCGGCGTGTCGACCCGGCGATAGCAGGGCTCGCCGTGCGCAGCCGTCAACTCCGCGTACAGCTCCCCCGGGTCCTTCCCCGTCACCGCCGTCATCTCCGCCGCCAGCAACCCCAGGATCGGGCCGTCCTTGTCCGTCGCCCAGGTCGTCCCGTCCCGCCGCAGGAAACACGCCCCCGCGCTCTCCTCGCCGCCGAAGCAGAACGAGCCGTCGAAGAGCCCCGGGGCGAGCCACTTGAAGCCGACCGGGACTTCGCACAGCTTCCGGCCGAGGTCCGCGACGACGCGGTCGATCATGGAACTCGAGACGAGGGTCTTGCCGACGGCGGCCGCCGCCGGCCAGTCCGGCCGGTGCGTCAGCAGATACTGGATCGCCACGGCGAGGTAGTGGTTCGGGTTCAACAAGCCTGCGGACGGCGTCACGATGCCGTGGCGGTCCACGTCCGGGTCGTTTCCGAACGCCACCTGGAAGTCGTCCTTCAACCCGACGAGGTTCGCCATCGCGTACGGGCTGGAGCAGTCCATCCGGATCTTCCCGTCGTGGTCGACCGTCATGAACGAGAAGGTCGGGTCCACGGCCGGGTTCACGACGGTCAGGTCGAGCTCGTACCGCTCGGCGATCGGCTCCCAGTAATGGACGGCCGCGCCGCCGAGGGGGTCGACGCCGATCTTCACGTCGGCCGAGCGGATGGCCTCCATGTCCACGACGTTCGTGAGGTCGTCGACGTAGCTCGCGACGTAGTCGTGCAGGTGGACGTGGGAAAACGGCGCGCCGCGCCGCTTCACCCCGCGGTTGCCCGCCGCCAGAAGCTCGTTCGCGCGGTCCTGGATCAGGGCGGTCACCGAGGAGTCGGCCGGACCGCCGTGGGGCGGGTTGTACTTGAAGCCGCCGTCGGTGGGCGGGTTGTGCGACGGCGTGATCACGATGCCGTCGGCGAGGCCGTCCGTCTTCCCGCGGTTCGCGGTGAGGATCGCGTGGGAGATGACCGGCGTCGGTGTGAAGCCGTCTTCACAGGCGACGAAGGTCTCCACTCCGTTCGCGTCGAGGACTTCGAGCGCCGTCGCCTGGGCCGGGCCGGAGAGCAGGTGCGTGTCCTTGCCGAGGTAGAGCGGCCCGGTCGTGCCCTGCGACTTCCGGACTTCGCAGATCGCCTGGGTGATCGCGACGATGTGGTCCACGTTGAAGGTCGCCTTCGAGGCCGTGCCGCGGTGGCCGCTCGTGCCGAAGGAGACGAGCTGGGCCGGGTCCTTCGCGTCGGGCTTTCTCTCGAAGTAGTCCCGCGCGAGACTCCCGATGTCGATCAGCAGATCCTTCGGCGCCGGCTTGCCGGCGAGGGGGGAAGTGACCATGGGTTCCTCTATTTCTTCATGCTCTTCATGCCGCGGTAGCGGCGGATGAGTTCGTTCGTCGAGCTGTCGTGATCGAGCGGCGGTTCGTCGTCGGACATCAGCTCCGGGCTGATCCGCCCGGCCAGGACCTTGCCCAGCTCCACGCCCCACTGGTCGAAGGGGTTGATGCCGAAGATCGCGCCCATCACGAAGACGCGGTGCTCGTAGAGCGCGACGAGCTTCCCGAGCATCGCCGGGGAGAGTTCCTCCATCAGCAGCGAGTTCGTCGGGCGGTTGCCGGGGAAGACGCGGTGGGGGACGAGGGCCTCCTCCACGCCGTCGGCCCGGACCTCCTCCGCCGTCTTCCCGAACGCCAGCGCCTCCGTCTGGGCGAAGAAGTTGGCCATCAGCAGGTCGTGGTGGTCGCCGACGGGGTTCCTGCTCTTCGCGAAGCCCAGGAAGTCGCAGACCACCAGCTTCGTGCCCTGGTGGATCAGCTGGTAGAAGGCGTGCTGGCCGTTCGTCCCCGGCTGGCCCCAGACGATTCCGCCGGTCTGGGTGGTCACGGGCGATCCATCGAGGCGCACGCGCTTTCCGTTGCTCTCCATGTCCAGCTGCTGGAGGTAGTCGGCGAAGCGATCGAGGTACTGATCGTAGGGAAGGATCGCGACGGTCTCCGCGCCGAGGAAGTTGTTGTTCCAGACGCCGACGAGGCCCATCAGCACCGGGAGGTTCTCGCCGAACGGCGCGGTCCGGAAGTGCTCGTCCATGGCGCGGAAACCGCCGAGCATCTCGCGGAACTGGCTCGGCCCGATCGAGATCATCAGGGACAGCCCGATGGCGGAGTCCATCGAGTAGCGGCCGCCGACCCAGTCCCGGAAGCCGAAGACGCATCCCGGGTCGATCCCGAATTCCGCGACCTTGTCCAGGTTCGTGGAGACAGCGGCGAAGTGCGATCCCACGGCCGCCTCGTCGCCGAGCTTCCCGATCAGCCAGGCCCGCGCGGTCCGGGCGTTCGTCATCGTCTCCTGCGTCGTGAAGGTCTTGCTGGCGACGATGAAGAGCGTCTCCGCGGGGTCGAGGTCGCGGGTCTTCTCCACGAAGTCGGTCGCGTCGATGTTCGAGACGAAACGGCAGGCGATTTCCCGGTCGGAGAAGGCGGCCAGCGCGTCGCAGGCCATCGCGGGGCCGAGGTCCGAGCCGCCGATGCCGATGTTGACGACGTTTCGGATTCGCTTCCCGGTGTGGCCGGTGAGGCGGCCGTCGCGGACGCGATCCGCGAAGTCGGCCATCCGGTCGAGAACCTCGTGGACGGCGGGCACCACGTTCTCCCCGTCCACCGTGACGACGGCGTCGCGGGGGGCGCGCAGGGCGGTGTGGAGGACGGCCCGGTCCTCGGTGGCGTTGATCCGCTCGCCGGTGAACATCGCCTCGATCCGCCCGGCCAGTCCGGCCTCTTCGGCGAGGGCGACGAGGAGGGTGAGGGTCTCGTCCGTCAGGCGGTTCTTCGAGACGTCGAGGTAGATCCCGGTCGCTTCCGCGGCCAGCCGTGAACCCCGGTCCGGGTCCTCGGCGAACAGGTCGCGGAGGTGCCGGTCGCGGATCGCGTCGCAGTGTTCTTCCAGGGCCCGCCAGGCCGGTCCGTCGGTCAGTGAGGCCACGTTCGGCTCCTTGTTCGACAGGTTGTCACCAGGGGAGCGCAGAATGTACGGCGCCCCGGTCGGGGGCACAAGCAACCCGAAACATAAGGTTTGGCGAGACCGAATGCGATCTCGTGCGTCCTTAAGAGGGAGCCCGACCGCGGAAAGGAACGGGATGGTGCTGAAACAGATCGACGAAGACCGGGTCCGGGACCTGGTTGTGGACCTGGAGGGAGCGGGGACCGTGCGCGAGCGGCTGTTCCGGATCGGGGCCGCCGCGCTGACCGCGCCCGAGCTGCTGGGGCTCGTCCTGCGGGACGGGGCCGGCCGGGAGGCGGCGGACGAGGATGCCTTCGAGCTGTCCCGCCGGGTCCTCGACACGTTCGGGGGCGTCCGGCGCACGGCGTCGAGGACCGTGGCGGAGCTGATGGAAGTTCCCGGGATCGGGACCGCCCGCGCGGAACGGCTGAAGGCCACGTTCGGGCTGGTTCGGGCGCTGGCGGAGGAGGAGTTGCCGCGCGGCGCGACCGTGCGGGCGAGCCGGGACATCTTCGAGCGGTACGGGCCGATCTTCCGGGACGTGAAGCGGGAGGAGTTCCACACGATCCTGCTCGACGGGAAGAACCGGGTGATCCGGGAGGAGCGGGTCTCCATGGGCTCGCTGACCGCGTCGATCGTGCATCCCCGGGAGGTCTTCAACGCGGCGATCCGCGACTCGCCCGCCGCGGTCGTGTTCGTCCACACCCACCCGTCCGGCGATCCGGAGCCCTCGGCCGAGGACCTGGAGATCACGGATCGGCTCGTCTCCGTCGGCCGCCTGCTCGGCATCCGCGTCCTCGACC
>JBDLIY010000304.1:0-5409 GCA_039714635.1 Planctomycetota bacterium | reverse complement strand
GAGGATGTGTTCGGGGCCGAGGTCGCCGTGGGTGACGACACGGTCGGGCGTCTCCGCTTCGCTCGAGAGTCGCTCGCTGGTTCGCCGGACGGCCGCGGTCGGAAGCTCGGGCCGGATCCGCGCGAGGATCTCCCTCGCCTCGAAGAGCCAGCGATCCATGCCCTCGGCGTCGTCTTCCGGTTCGCCGACGAGAGAGAGGGGAAGGGCGTGCACCGCGCGGAGCAGGGCGCCGACGGCGGCCCCCACACGCCCGGCGGCGCCGGGGCCCACGTCCCGGAGACCCAGTTCGTCGAGAGGCGCGCCGGGGACCTTCCGGTGGACCGTGAAGGGGAGGGGGAAGAGGTCGGACGCCTCCCCGTAGAAGCGGTCGGTGGGCACGAGGCTCTGCCCGGCGGACGCCAGGGCGTCGAGCACCCTCCGCTCCTGCGGGATCGTCCTCGGAACGTCGTCCCGCTTCGGGAACCGGGCGAGGAAGGTGTCGCCCACGTCGAACGCGGTGAAGTCCCAGCCCTCGGAGAACGCGCGGACCGGTCCGGCGAGGACGTGCGGGCACTGGTCCGAGAGCACCGCCTCGACCGTGCGGGCGTCGGGCCGGTGTAGGCCGTGCCAGGGCCGGTGGTTGTCGTCTCGATCGCTCACGATCCCTCCCTCCTCGAGTTTACCGTCCACGCGGCAGAACGGCGGACGTGCGCCTCGCGGAGGCGCACCTCGATGTCGTAACCTGCTGTCGACGAACCGGTTGCTCCCCTCGGTGTCTATGAGTACCACCGAAATCGGGTATCCTCGGCGGAATGTGCGTGAAGACGGAGTACGAACGGCGCCTCGCGGCGCGGCAGGCCGTGACTGCGGCCCGGGATCGGTGGGAAGGCCGCATCGCGAACCTGCGCTTCGTGGCCGCCGTGGCCTTCGTGGCCCTGCTCTTCATTCCCGGCCGGCCGGTGGCCCTCGTGGCGATTCCCGTCGTCGCCTTCATCGGCCTCGTCATCGCCCACGAACGCGTGATCCGGAGCCGCGATTCCGCCCGCCGGGCCGAGGCATTCCACGAGCGCGGCCTCGCCCGTCTCGCCGAGACCTGGCACGGATCGGGCACCCCGGGCGAGCGCTACCTCGACCGCGATCACCCCTGCGCCGGCGACCTCGACCTCTTCGGCAAGGGCTCTCTCTTCGAACTGCTCTGCACCGCCCGGACTCGCGCCGGCGAGGACGATCTCGCGGCGCGCCTCTCCGGGCCCGCCGACCCGGACACCGTCGCGGAGCGCCAGTCGGCCGTGCGGGAGCTGACGGACCGTCTCGACCTCCGCGAGGAGATCGCCCTCACCGGCGACGACATGCCGGTGGGCGTCGAGGTGGCGAAGCTCGAGGAGTGGGGCGGCGCACCGCGCGTTCTCACCGGCGCCGCGGTTCCCGTCGCGGCGGCGGCGCTGGCCGTCGGGAGCCTCGCCGCCGCGGTCGTGTGGGCGGCTGGAATCGCGACACCGGCCTGGCTCGCGCTCGCGGTCCTCGTCGGCCTGGCGTTCCGCGCCCCGATCCGGAAACGCGTCGAGGCGGTCCTCGCCGCCGGTGACCGCCGGACGAAGGAGCTGGACCTCTTCTCCCGGATCCTGGCGCGATTCGAGCGGGAGACCTTCACCTCGGCCCGGCTCGTCCGTCTGCGCGAGGAGATCGCCACGGACGGCGTCCCCGCGTCGAGGGAGATCCGCCGCCTCGTCCGCCTCTACGCCCTGATCGACGCGCGGCGGAACATGTTCTTCTTCCCGATCGCCTGGCTGCTCGGTTGGGAGATCCAGCTGGCGTTCGCGCTGGAGCGGTGGCGTGCCCGGGCCGGGAAGAACGCGGCGCCCTGGCTCCGGGCCACCGGTGAGATCGAGGCGTTTCTGGCGCTCGCGTCCTACGCGTACGAGCGGCCGGAGGACCCGTACCCGGAGGTCGTTCCCGACGGCCCGCTCTTCGACGCGACGGCGATCGCCCACCCGCTGCTCCCCGCCGCCGAGGCGGTGCACAACGACGTGCGGCTCGACGGCGACCGGTCGCTGCTCGTCGTCTCCGGCTCGAACATGTCCGGCAAGACGACGCTGCTCCGCACGATCGGCGCGAACCTCGTCCTCGCGTACGCCGGCGCTCCGGTTCGCGCGGAGCGCCTGGTCGCGTCGTCGCTGCAGCCCGCCGCCGCGATGCGGGTCCGCGACTCCCTGCTCGAGGGCCGTTCGCTGTTCTACGCGGAGATCCGTCGCCTCAAGCTCGTCGTCGACCTCGCGGACGGCGATCGCCCCGTCCTCTTCCTTCTCGACGAGTTGCTCTCCGGCACGAACTCGAACGACCGGGCCGCCGGCGCGGAGGGCCTCGTCCGCGGTCTGCTCGACCGTGGCGCGATCGGCCTCGTGACGACGCACGACCTGGCGCTCGGCCGCATCGCCGACGAACTCGCGCCACGCGCCGCGAACGTCCACTTCGAGGACCAGCTGACGGACGGCCGGATGAGCTTCGACTACACGCTGCGGGATGGCGTGGTCGAGAAGAGCAACGCGCTGGAGCTGATGCGGGCGGTGGGGCTGGAGGTCTAGCCCCGGCGGAAGTACGGCCGGCCGGTCGTGTCCAGCACGGGCACGCTGTCGTAGCGGTCGAGCTTCGCCGCGTGCGCCACGTCCTCCGCGAAACCGACCTCCTCGAGTTCGCGCCCGCTCTCGCATACCGACAGGGCGTGGAAGAGCTTCTCGCGCACGAGGTCGAACGCATCCGCGATGGCGAGCGCGTCCCCGGTGAGCCGGCGGTCGAGCGCGGCCAGGATCGCGCCGGCGCCCAGGTCGTCCTCCTCCGCGTCCCGGCGGGAGCCGTCGCGGCGCACCTCCCCGCACGCCACGACGGTGACCGGCCGGTCGGCCCCGCGGATCGCCTCGGCGACGGCGAAGGCGTTGAGGATGCAGCCCGCGAGGAGGAGCGGCGCCTCTCGCGCCTCCCGGCAGCACGCGCCGCCGTTCGGGGAGTGGCAGACGACCTTCGTGCCCGGCGCGAGGAACTGGTAGGGCACCGGTGAGAGGGAGAGTTGGCCCTCTTCCGTCACCTGGGACCGCGGGACGGTCAGGATGCCGCCGGTATCGGCGGCGATGGCCGCGCCGTCTTCGCCGGGCGCGACGGGGAAGACGTAGGAGCCGTGGTGGACGGCGGTGGCGACGGTGGAGGAGAAGGAGAGGGTGTCGACGACGACGACGACGTCGCCGCGCTCGGCGGCGCGCGCCGCGCCCGTCGGTCCCCGATCGAAGTTCGCCCGTACGCCCATCTGCCCTCCCCGGGCGATGGTAACCTGCAGGAGTCCCCGGAGGAGTTCTCCATGAGGCGGATCCTCTTCCTGCTTCTGATCCTGGCGGCGGCCGGGATGCTCTGGGTGGTGTGCGCTGACTCCGAGCCCCCGCCCGCGCCTCCGCCCGCACCTGCGCCGCCACCCGAGCCCGACCTCGAGGTCCTCGTCATCTCCACAGCCGGCCGCCCCCTCGCAGGCGTCCGCGTCGGCGTCGCGCCCCAGGCGGCCATCCGTGATTTCCGACTGGTTGGTGGAACGCTCGACCTGCCGGCCGGCGGCGTGGAAGGCGTGACGGACGAAGCGGGCCGGGCCCGCTTCACGGGACTCGGTCCCGGCCTCTGGTTCGCCGCCGGCTGGCGGAAGCACTCTCAGCTCGACGTGGTCGAGAAGATCGCGGTCCCCCGTCCCGACGAGCCTGCGGTCCTCACGATGAGAGTCGGCGGCGGTCTCACCGTGGTCGCCGCCGGTCCGTTCCCGGCCGGTCTCACCGCCAGTGTCGTGAAACACGAGTTCATCGCCGGCGAATTCGACGCCACTGGCCGCTGCCGGATCGAGGGGATCGTCCCCGGCGACATCCGCGTGCTGGTGGACGGTCCCGGTTGGCAGATCGAACGCGACCGGATTCTCCAGGCCGGCACCCGTCGTCCGCTGATCGTGCATCCCCCGGTCGGAGGCCCGGCGACGCTGACCGGGCGGATCTGGCGCGAAGAGTGGTTCCTGCCGTTGCGGCACCTGCAGGTCGTCTTCGAGCGGAAGGGGGAGACGATCCGGCTGCGGGGGCAGGGGTAGGAAGAGGGAATATTCAGGTGGGAGGCAAACTGGGATCGCGCGGCGCGGCCCAAATTTTCGTCGGCGACGAAGGCATCGGCATTCCCCCGTCTGACCAGGAGCGTATTTTTGAGCGATTTCATCGCGTGGATAACCGGCTGGCCCGCCAAACTCCCGGCACCGGATTGGGGTTGTTCCTGGTAAAAGCCGTGGTAGAGGCTCACAACGGCAAGGTTTGGGTAGAGAGTACGCCCGGTCAAGGCAGTACATTTTGGGTAGAACTGCCGGTTGGGGATGACCCCGCCGCCGGCACAGACGTTGATGACCGAGCTGTCGCTGACGCGGGCGGTAGCGGACGCCGTCCCCATCCCCGTCATTGCGTCGGGAGGCGCCGGCGGGGCCCGCCACCTGTGTGACGCATTCACCGCACCGCCGTCCATGTCGCCGAACCCTGTGGGGAATACCCTCATGCTGAGCCGGGAGTACGGCGATGTAAGGTTGGACTGGGTCGTGCCCACCACCGACGCGACGCATGACGCCGCCGCTTTTTACCAGGTGTACTCGTCTTCCGCGCCGGATTCCGGTTTTACTCAGGATTTTGAAACGACGGCGAACCATCATGTCGATTCCCGGGTAACCGGTTCTGGTGAATCGGTCTACTTCGTGGTCGGCGCATCCAATAGCGGTGGAAGTTCCGGTGAGGAACCAACACCGTGAACATACGTAATCTCTTCCTTGTGCTTATCTTGATGCTCTTCTGCGCCGGCTTATCGATACAGGCGGCCGGCACCAACGCTGAGGAAGCGGATCCGATCGAACTTCGTAGCGGAACGCTACACGGCCCCGAAGATTCCGGTGGATTGACCAGTTCACTGCTTCTCTCGTGCGACGATCTCGCCAAAGGCGGCTCCGCGCTTATCAAGTTCAATGGGCCGATCCCCGGCTCGCTCCATACAGTTGCTGAATCACTCGGAATCCGCCTCGTGTCGCCATTGGGCAACTCATCCTGGATGGTCTGGTTGCCCGAAGGGGGGCCGGAACTCGCCAGGCAGCTACCGGCCTTCTCGTGGGTGGCGCCTTATCATCCGGGATTGAAGATCGCCCCCGATCTCGCGCGTATCGACGGGACCGGCCCCGGCGACAGGATCCCGCTGATGATCGAGATAGCCTCCCACGCCGATGCCTGCGTGATCGCCGATCGACTCGAGTCCATCGGTCTGCCCGCTGAAGGATGGCAAAGTGGCGCCGGGAGAAGCGCCACCCTTCTCGAACAGGCCGGCAGGATCACCGTGCTGGCCACCAGGGTACAGATAAACAAATTTCGCGAGCAGATCGCGAACTGGCCG
>JBDLIY010000303.1:0-5410 GCA_039714635.1 Planctomycetota bacterium | reverse complement strand
GCGGAGGTCCGGGCGATGACCGGGATCGGCGTTTCGTCCCTCTCGGAGTACGAGCGGGGGCGACGGGAGCCGGCGCTGCACCAGCTTCGCGCCCTGGGCGACGCCTACGGCCGGCCGCTGAGCTTCTTCCTCTCCGAGCCCGGGACCGGGGCGGAGGCGGTGCTCTGGCGCGAACGACCGGATTCAGACTCCGCTGCCACTCTCGGACGTCGGTTCCTCGAACTGGTCCGCCAGTACCATCGTGTCGAGTCCTGGTGCGGCGAGGAGAGCCGGCCCGATCTCCCGGTGGCGGGCTCGGCGCCGCGCAACTACCGGGACGCCGAAGCGCTGGCCGATCGCGTGCGCGAGCGACTGGGCCTCGGGGATCGTCCCGGGACGTCCCTCATCCGGGTCCTTTCGGAGGTCGCCAACGCGAAGATCTTCCACCTCGACCACGGGGAGTCGGGAGCGGCGGCCTGTACCGTGCACCGCGAACACGGGGCGGGAATCCTGCTCAACGCCCGCCACCTCCCGTGGCGCCGGAACTTCGACGCGGCGCATGAACTGTTCCATCTCGTGACCTGGCAGGCGTTCGGCCATGACGCGGAGGGCGGCGATCTCGAGTCGGGGAGGCGCGAGGAAAAGTACGCCACGTACTTCGCCCGGAACCTGCTGATGCCCCGGGGGCCGTACCGGGCGGCGATCTCGCGGGATCGGGAGAAGGAGACGTCCCCGGAACGTACGGTGCTGCGGATCGCCCGGGAGTTCGAAGTCTCCATGGAAGACGTGGTCTGGATGCGGGCCACGGAGAAGCGCTGGCCGAAGTCGCGGGCGCTCACGCTCATCGAGCGCTGTCGGCTCCTGGAGGGGACGATGCTCCCGCGCGACCGGGAAGTCGATCCGCCCTCTCGGCCGACGCGGTTCGTATCCCTCGTCTACCAGGCGCTCGACGAGGGAGAGATCTCGCTCGGCCGTGCGGCGGAGTTCCTCGGTGTGTCGCGGGCCGTCGTGAGGCGGACCTCGAAAGGATCGTGGCCCCACAGACGGGAGAGGTGATCGGTCATGACGGACGGCGCAACACGCGGGGCGAAGCCGGCGGGGGGGATCCTCCTCCGGACGGGGCGGTTCCTGGTCAAGCTTCTCGCGTTCTTCGTGATCCTCGAGCCGATCTGGATGCTCCTGCCGTTCGCCGGGTTCCTCTACGGCTCCGGCCTGCAGATCCAGACCCTCGCGCGGCACCCCGAGACGGCCTGGCTCACCCACTTCGTCCTGCCGGTCCTCACCCTGGGCATCGTCGGGCCGCTCCTCGTCGTCGCGGGACTGCTCGTCTTCCTCGTCGGGGCGGGACAGATCTACGTGGCGAAGCTCCGCCGCAAGGGGCTGGTCACCGGGGGGCTCTACACCTTCGTCCGGCACCCGCAGTACACGGCGCTCACGCTGTTCGCGGTGGGCCTCCTCCTCGCCTGGGGCCGGGCGATCATGTTCCTCGCGTTCTTTGTGATGATGTTCCTCTACTACCACCTCGCGAAGAGCGAGGAGCGGCGGTGCCTCGACCTGTTCGGCGAGGAGTACGAAGCCTACCGGCGGCGCGTCGCCTTCTGCATCCCGGGCGACCGGATCCTCGCGAAACTCCGGGCCGGGCTCCCGTCGGTGCCGGGGCCCCGCGCGCTCGGGGTGGCCGTGTCGTTCGTCCTGACGCTCCTGGTCGCGTTCGGCCTCCTGTGGACGATCACGGCGATCCGGGTCCGCGTCCGGACGGTCCCCTTCCTGACGGCGACGGTGCCGTTCTCCGACCGACCGGCGGAATCGGGCCCGCCCCTCTCGGAAGGTCGGACCGCCGGCGTGCCCTACGTGGCGGGGGAGAGGATCCTCGTTGTCCGCGGCCCCTGGCGCGACGCCGCGGCGCCCGGCTTCGCGGAGGCCGTGCTCCGCCGCACCCTCCGCTCGCCGGCCCTGGCCGATTTCCTCGCCTTCCTCGAGGCGCCGACCCGCGAGGTGGCGATCGTCTTCTGCGTCCCCTTCACGCCCCCGGAGGGCGGGCCCGCGGCCGGGGAGCGGCTTCGGCCCCGGGACCCGCTCCGGCGCGGACCGGAGCCCGACCCGGACGGCCCGGACCGCGCGCGGCTCATCCTGCTCCGATGCGAGCTCGCGGAGGGCGCGGACATCACCGAGGTCTTCGCGGACAAGTCCCGGCGGACGATCCTCCGGGGCGCCATCGCGTGGATCGACCTGTCGATCGCCGCCGACGCGGACCTCGTCGTGAAGGGGCCGCGCACGATGGGGCCGCCGGGGTCTCCCATGCCGGCGGGCCTGGGCGAGGACCGCTGGGACCACCTGACGGCGGCGCTGGCCGAGCGGGAAGCGCTGGCTCCGAAGCCGGAGACGGTTCCGGGGAGGCCGATCGCCGCGCCGGCTCCGGGGACGGAGCTCATCCTCGTGCAGGCGCCGATCCTCCGGACGAGGATCCAGCCGGAGGGCTGGTTCGGCGGCGACGCGAAGGGGCTGCGCGAGAACCTCTTCGCCGTGGACATCCGCGATCGCCTGGCGGGCTCGGCCGCGTTCCGCGATCGGCTCGAGCGCTCCGGCGCCGGAGGAGACGTGGTGCCGGTGGCGTTTCCGCGTCCGGGGCCGAACTGGTACGCCGAGCACCGGGTCCGCTACCGCCGGGCGGAGGACGGGACCTGGGAGAAGGAGAGGGGGATTCCCCAGGTGAGCGTCTTCGTCATGCTCGTGCGGCGCCGGCCCGGGAGCGGCGGCGAGGCGCTCTTCGACGAGTCGCGACGGGGAGAGCGCGAGATCCTGGGCGCCTTCATCGCCGAGCTCGACTTCGGCCTCGACGCGGCCGTCGACCCCGTCCACGAGATCACCACCGTGGGCCCCCGGCGCGACCTCGAGGAGAGGTGGGACTTCTTCCTCAGCGGTCTCTGAACCGGGCCCCCGGTTCCGACTCCACCCCCCGGTTGCCGCGGCGCCATTGACACGACGTCTCGGTTTCACCTACGGTGTCCCCGATCGACCGGCCGAGGGCAGCGGTCCGGGACCCGTGGACGATGGGGTACGCCTCCGGGGGGAAGGCGTCCTGGGAGGATGCGCCGTGAAACTCTCATTCTGTCTGGCCCTGGGGATGCTCTGCCTGGCCGCGCCCGCGCTCGGCGCCGAGTTCGAAGTCTCCGACGCCACCGGGCTCACCGACGCCCTGGTCGTCGCCCTTACGAACGGGGAGGACAACGTCATCCTCCTCGCCGCGGGCACCTACAAGGGGAACTTCGTCTACCGGACGAACGACGACCGGTCCATCACGATCCGCGGGGCCGACGGGACCACCCGCGACGGGGTCGTCCTCGACGGCGGTGGGACCGGTCGCGTGCTGGACCTCTACGCATCCCCGCGGAACGCCACGCGCGAGTACGGCATCGAGGTGCGGGGCCTGACCGTCCGGAACGGGGACTCGACGCCGGAGGGCCACCGGCAGGGCGGCGGCATCGCGGTCAGCGCCGCGCAGGGGACGATCGCCATCATCGACTGCGTCGTCCAGAAGTGCGTGGCCCACCAGTATGGCGGCGGAATCTACCTCACCAACAGCCAGGACACGCGGGTCGAGCGGTGCCTGATCCAGGACAACGCCGTGTCAGCGTTCTTCACGGACCCGGGCCGGGGCGGCGGCCTCGCGCTGAGCTCGCCCGGCGGGACCCACGTCGTCGTCGGCTGCGTCGTGGTCGGGAACTCGGCGGAGGACGAGGGCGGAGGGCTCTGGATCGGGTTCCAGAAGTCGGGGACGCGGAACATCGTGTCGAACACGATCCACGGGAACGATGCGCCCGTGGGCGGCGGGATCTACTTCTACGCCGCGATCACCGCGAACGTGATGAACAACATCGTCACCGACAACACCCCGGAGAAGGGCGGGCAGATCTGGTTCCGCGATGGGTACGTCACGAACCGCGTGGGTCACATGAACAACGTCGCCACGGTGATCGGCGGCTGGACGGACGAGGACGGCAACGTGGATACGGATCCCGGCTTCGTGAACGCGGCGGAGCGGAACTTCCACCTGTTCGGGCTCTCCCGGATGCGGGACGCGGGCCGGAACGACGCGCCGGGGCAGATCCACTTCGACCATGAGGGGAACCCCCGTATCGCCGACGGGAACGGGGACGGCGAGCCGATCGTGGACATCGGAGCGTTCGAGCTCTACCGCCCGCCGCTCGTCACGATCGGCTCGGAACTCGTCCTGGCGGGAGCCGGCTTCGGAGAGAAGAAACCGAAGGTCTACCTGCTCTACGAGAAGAAGCCGGGGAAGCTCAAGGCGGCGAAGTTGAAGGTCCTCGAGTTCACCGACGGGCGGCTCGAGTGCCTGTTCAAGAAGAAGATGGCGCCCGGGACTTATCCGCTCTTCTGCCAGCCGAAGGGGAGGGGGATGACGCCGATCCCGCTCGGGTCGCTGATGGTCGTGGAGCCGGTCATCGGCGAGGCCCGGCCGAAGGAGGGCCCTCCCGGCACGCTCGTCACGCTGCAGGGCGACTGGTTCGGCTCGAAGAAGCCGAAGGTCTGGCTCAAGGACCCGGGCTCCTTTCTGCGGCGGAAGCTCAAGGTGAAGCGGCTCGAGTTCTACCCGGCGGAGAGTCACGGCGAGATCGACTTCATCGTCCCGAAGCTGCCGCCGGGCAAGTACGTGCTGCAGCTCGCGAACAAGATCGGCGAGGACGAGTCGAGCTACGTCGTGACGGACTGAGGGGGCGTGCCCCGCAACCTCGACCGCGAGGAGGACGCCCTGGCCTGGCTGCACGACCTCGACGGCACTCCCTGACTCCGCTTTCGTCTCACCCGCCGATGGCCCGGGTCGATTTCGCCAGCCGCAAACTCACCAGCCGGTTCAGGCTCACGCCCTGCTCCGCCGCCTCCCGCGCAAGGCTGCGGTGCTCCTCCGGCGGGATGCGCACCTGGAACTTCCCGCTGTAGCGCCTCGTCGAGAACGGCTCCGGGACGGGTTCTCCGCTTTCGAGAAGATCCTCGACCACCTCCGTCACGAGCTTCCGGATCCCGCGGAGCGCCGCCTCGTGGGACTTCGCCAGCCAACTCAGGCTCCCGAATTCGCTGCAGAGGCCAGCCGCCACCCCCCGTGCCGATCGGCCGGACGACGGGGCTTCTGCGGTCTGTAGACGCTGCTCTTCGACGGACGCTTCCCCTCTGAGGTAGGATTCCCCCTTCACCCCACGGAGGCCCGATGCGCAAACTCACCCCGCTGCTCCTCGTCTGCCTCGCCGCCCTGGCCTCGCCGGCCGTCACCGCTCAGGACGGCGCCGCCGCCATCCGGAATCCCTACCACTCCGAGACGAAGTGGCGGGTCTGGCGGGACGACGATTCGCCCGTCGCCGACGTCAAGACCCTCGTGCGCGAAGGGAAGGAGAAGAAAGGGAAGCTGATCGCCCTC
>JBDLIY010000302.1:0-5421 GCA_039714635.1 Planctomycetota bacterium | reverse complement strand
ATGTCGAGGCGGAGCGTGCCGCCCTTCTTCGCGGTCGGCACCGCGACGGAGGGGGGCGGGGTGTTCGTCTCCCACTCCGACGGATCGAACGGCACCGGATCGGGGAAGGTCGGATCGTAGTTCGTCCCGACTTCCGGCGGCGGGTCGATGGGGACGTCTTCGAGGTCGGCGAGCGACGCGTCGAACTCCTCGGGCGTCATCCCGAGTTCGAGAGTCTCCCAGGCCTTCGCCTCGTCGATGTCGATCGCTTCTTTGGCGCGACCGCAGGCGCCGGCGAGGAGGAGGAGGCCCAGCAGACCGGTGATGGTGAGTTTCCCGCGCACGGCAGACTCCTTCCGTCCAAAGGCCCAGAGAGGAAACGGCCATTCTCCGGACTCCTCGCCGGAGCAGGAAGGTTTCCCGGAATGGGAGTGCCGAACTCCGCCCCCGCGTTTCACCTCTCCCGAACAGGCGAGTCAGACTCAGTTCGTCAGAACAGCTGGGTCTGACTCAGTTCGGCCAACTGGGCGAACGGATGGTCGAGCCGCAGACATTCGCGCAGGAATACCTCCGCCCGAAGCAGCCACTCCGGGTCCCTCTCGGTCCGCTCGCGGAACTGTCGGAGTCGCGTGTGGGCGGTCGTCTTCGATATGGCCAGCGCGGCTGCCGCCTCCTGGCACGTGGCGCCGCAGGCCGTGACGAGGGCCCATGCGCCCAGGATCTGGTTGTCCAGGGAGATCTCGGCGCCGACCATTCCCCGGGTTGCCGCGTCGATCACGGTCTTCGTCGTGACGACCGGGATGCCGGCCCGGATACCGTCGGCATTGAGAGCGCGGTTCGAGATCCACTTCCGGACCTGTTCCGAACTGCCGTGGAGCAGGAAGTCGAGAGGGTCCTTCTCGACCCTCTTTGTCGCCATCCGCTGATCCAGAAACCTGAGAATCCGGTCGCGGCGCGTCGGGCTGAGGAGCCGAGCGAGGGTTTCCTCCCGGTCGTAATGGAGGCGCTGGACGAGATCCCGACTGAGCCAGATGGGGCCACGCGGTTCTGCGTAGTAGGAAGCGCTGCCCCATGGGTACTCCGCGGGATGTGTGATGAGGCCGTCGAGGACAGGGTTCTGGTCGATGTACCAGACGAGGGTGTGCCAGTAGTCGGCGGACGTGACGAGCTCCGACCGGAACCGGCCGCGGAAGACGTGCCCGACCCGGTTTCGCGACCGGTTGAAGTACCGGGCGTACCCGTCCTGGATCCGCTGGATCGCAGCGGACATCCGCCCCCGTAGACTCCGGATGAGGGCGTGGTAGTGGTTCGGCATGATGCAGAACGAGTGCACTTCGATGTCGCCGCGTCGCACGGCTTGAGCCATCTTCGCCTGAAACATCCGCGCATCATGGATGCTCTCGAAGATGCTTCGCTTGCCGACGCCCTGATTCATCAGGTGCTGCCAGCCGTTCAGTGGATCCAAGCGCAGTGGTCGAGCCATCTTTCCCGAATCAGGACGAACGAGGACGTGCGCATGTCTCGGCAAAATCGAAAAAACGGGCTCGGGTCGCGAGTTACCTCGCGGACCCGAGCCCGTGGCTGACGAACTGAGTCTGACTCGGTTGTTCGGACGAACCGAGTCTGACTCGCTTGTTCGTGCTAGATCGGTGGCAACACGTCCAGCCAGTCTCCCAGGAGGAACTGGACCCGGCCGATCAGCAGCGAGAGACGCGCCATCACCGTGTAGCCGAACGACGCGCCGAAGCCGACCATCAGGGCCCAGACACCCGCGCTCGCCATGTGGCCGATCGGGCCGCGGTGTGGGACGCTGAAGAAGAAGTAGATCAGGGCGCACACCGTGCCCAGGATCATGATCGGAACCCCGATCTGCCAGGCGACCACCTCCGTGAAGCCGTGCTGCGCGCCGTAGAGCGCCTCCATGTACTCCACCGGCAGCGACGAACCGATCTCGAGCTGCGTCGTGATCTTGCTCTGGATCGTCCACGGCAGGGCCGTGCCCGACGCGATCCCGATCAGCAGCGCGATCGACCAGCGGGACAGCCACGCCACCTTCGGCACGACGCGCATGACCATCATGATCCCGAAGATCGTGGGGATGATCAGCGAGAGCCGGAACATCATGCCCGAACCGAAGACCGTCTCGTTGGCCTTCAACTCGCCGGCGATCAGCCGGTCCCACCACTGCGGCTCCAGAACATGGAACATGGTGTAGATCGTGAAGAACCCCATGGCCAGGCCGACCATGATGTGCTCCGCGAACTTGTAGAGGGCGTTGTCCTTGTAGAGGAAGCTGAAGATGCAGAGGGTCAGGATGGCGCCGACCCAGATGCCGACGACGTGCATCGTTGGCTGGTCGGCGGCCAGGATCTCGAAACCGATCATTGCGCACCTCCCTTCCGGCCGAGGAAGAAGCCGAGGTTGCCCAGGATGATCATCAGGATGATGAAGATGTGGGTGAAGGACTGGGAGTCCATGCCACGCGCCGCCTCGCCGAGCTTCTTCCAGTAGCCCTTGTCGACGATGAGCCGCTCGTACTCGGCGGCTCCGCGCATCCCCGTCAACATGCCCTTGGACTGCTTCGGGATCGTCGGCGTGTAGTCCGCGGCCATGACGTTCGTCACGCCCATGGCGAACCGGGCGCCGTAGCGCTCCACCGCGTCCGCGATCCACGCATCGGGCATCTGGTTCCCGGCGAGGTCGATGACGATGTGGATGTCATCGTAGTTCTTCACGGTTCTGAAGATCGGAAGATCATCCAGCGGTCGGTCCTTGACGTCCTTCGGGTAGACCTCCCGGATGTCCCGGCCGATCGCCTGGATGCAGGTGGCGGCGGGGATGTTGTAGGGGAGGTACGCCCAGTGCACGCCCTCCTCGATGCCCTGGTCCTCGAACTCCGCCGCGACGTCCAGGAGCGTCTGCTGCGCGAGTGCGTGGCCGGTGGGCATGAAGGACAGGCCGATGACCTTGCCCTTCTTCGCGAAGATGTGGCGGATGAGCGCCTTCGCCATGGGGCCGACCTCCGGCAGCGTGCCGGGGTCGTAGTCCATGGAGAGGAGTACCGGCTTGCTGTCCGGATCGTCCGCGGGCAGGACCTGGTCCACCTCGTCGAACACGAGCTCGGTGAACCGGGTCACCTTGACGGGCAGCCCGAGGGGAAAGAAGAAGGGGATGACGGAGGTCAGTGCGACGCCGAGGAACACCCAGCGCCGGTCCATCTTCGAGAGCTTGACGAAGAAGTCACGCATGGCTCAGTCCCCCTTTCCGAGGTAGGCGCGCTCGACACCGAGGATCAGCTTGAGGGACGTGGACGCCATCCCCAGGCCGACCCCGATGAAGATGGCGCGCTTCGCGCCGGTGTTCGGGAACTCCATGATCCATTGCTGGACCTGGGTGAACCCCTCCCAGGTCCACTCGCCGATCGGCACCCGGCCGAGCATGACCAGGGTGGCCGCCACGAGGAGCAGCGTCGCCTCGAAGTTGCGGGCGCGGAACGCGCGGAACGCGGAGGAGGCGATGTAGAAGGCGAGAAGCGCGAACATGGTCGATTCCATCGGAACGAGCATGTACATGTACAGCCAGTTGAAGACGCTCTCGTGGGCCTTGCCGTCGAGCGATCCGACGAGAGACGGCCACCAGCGGCAGAGCAGTCCGGCGCCCACCATGATCAGGAAGGCGGCGAGGGACGCTACGCTGAACCAGTAGTCCTTCACCTTCCGCCGGATCTTGATCGTGTGGTGCATGAAGTAGGACACGATCCCCAGGAAGAAGGCGAACGCCGAGATGACCGGCATCCACTGCCGAGCCAGCTGGTAGATGTCGTCCATCGTCGGGAGGTAGCTCGTCGTGATCATCAGCAGGCCGGTGATCAGAGCGATGGCCAGGGGTACGTTTCTTCTCATGGCTACCTCCTCACCTCGAACAGAGTCTTCGGCAGCTTCTTCACGGTGTCGCTCCAGTCCTCCGGACTCTTCATGGCACCCCAGATGCCGTAGAGGAGCGCGAAGCCGATGAGGAAGACGATGGCGATCGCCTTGTTCCAGTCCTGGCCCTTCAGGCTGCCGATGAGCTTCGGGTCGTCGCCCATGTAGGCGCCGGCCGCGTAGAGTTCCTCACCGATCAGCGTGTAGTCGCAGGCCACGATGAAGAACGGAAGCTGGGTGACGGCGTCGGTCCCGGCGATCTGGATGGCACCGGTCATGTTGCCGGTCTCGGCCAGCAGCAGGGACTCGGCGAAGAACATGCCGAGGAAGAAGTTCGTCGCCGGCTTCTCGCGAACCATGATCCCGTTCACGGCCGCCGCGTAGGCGAACTGGCGCGCGGACAGGTAGAAGACGTCCTCGTCGCGATAGGCGTCGGGGCGGCCCGCCTGCAGGTAGGCCTCCTTGACGACCTCCTGCGTGATCGTGAACACGATCGGGTCGTAGTTCGGGACGATCAGCTTGCTGTCGTACTGGGCGGCCTTCTGCGCCACCGGCGACAGGATGTTGAGCGCCGCGATCGTCGCCACGTCCTGGATCGTCGAGATCCCGGGGACGTAGAGGATCGGCTTGCCCATCTCGGTCGCGCGGCCGATCGCCTCCTCCACCGCCTGGATGGCGGGGATGGGGCGGATGTAGATGTCCGACCCGCGCTTCGCGATGGGGATGAGGACCGCGATGACCGGCGCGATCAGGATCGAGAAGGCGTAGATCGGCCCGATCCCGTCCATCAACATCACGACGGTGAAGATCAGCGTGTAGCCGAAGAACCCGATCACCCACATGCCCGGCAGCTTGCGCCCCGCGGCCCAGATCCAGCCCAGCAGCAGGCCGGCGAAGACGAAGAGGACGAGCAGGTTCCCGTACCGGCCCAATTCGAAGAGGTCCGGGGTTGCCGTGACTCTCGGGCTCAGCACCGGTGCGCTCAGGAGGTCGCCCGCCTTCGCGGTGATCCGGTACACCATCTCAGCGTTCTTGCTGGCCCGGCGGTCGATCAACTGCCCCTCGCCGGCCGGAAACGGGCGCCCCTTGTTCAGCGGCTCCCACTCGGGCTCCACGGTCTCGCCCGTCTCGGGGTCGACCGCCGGAGTGTCCGGATGGATGATCCGCTCGATGACGTAGCCGTCGAAACCCTCCGACCCGTCGTCCGACGGGCTCAACTCCCAGGAGAGGATCACGACCTCGCCCCGGTCGTGGAGCCGGTCGGTCGCGGTGACCTTGCCCGGTGGCTTCGGGGCTTCCTGTGCCAGCGCGCTGCCCGCAATGAGCAGGAGCACGGCGAAAACAGCGAGCGTTCGCCTCATGGACGACCTCCGCGTTTCGTGTTCCGGTGACCGACATCTTTCCTCGCTGCAGCCCGTGGCCGAACGGGGCGGTGCATATCCCGGCCCGGTCGTGTCCCAACCCGTCTTCTGGTCTCGGAACCGCAGGTGGCAGCGCGAAATTGAGACCCCGATCTGGT
>JBDLIY010000301.1:0-5424 GCA_039714635.1 Planctomycetota bacterium | reverse complement strand
GGCACTCGCGGAACAGCCGCAGCGCCGTGCTGAAGCCCCACGCCGATTCCCGGAGCGAGCCCCGGCGCAGGTCCTTCAGACCCATCGCGAGGTGTGAGTGCCAGAGGAGCCCCGGCAGTCCGGAGCGGTGCGAGAGTTCGTGGACCTGCTGGACGAGCTGGCCCGGCGACCGTCCGCGCTCCGCCTCGAGCAGCACGAGGATCTCGCCGAAGACGGCGGTCGCCTGCGCCACGTCGGAAGTGACCACGCCCTCGGGGAGCCGGTCCGCGACCGTCAGGAGGTCGGCGTCGGAGTCGAGCTCCGGCAGCGCGCAAAGGAGCGCCATCAACTCGAGCTGCTCCGACGGGTCCTCGGGCAGCGCGTCGCGGTAGTCGCCATGCTCCCCGATCAGCATGGCGTTGCGGATCAGGATCTCCATCCGCTCGTCCGGGGACAGCAGGGCGAAGCGGACGGGGGGCTCCGCGTCGGGAGAGGCGAGGAGTCGAAGCGTCTCCTCGCGTCCGAGGACCGCGCGACCGTATTCGAGGTCGATGCGGGCCCGGAGCCAGGCGATCGTGCCCCGACGTTCCCCGGCGAGCTCCAGGCCCACGGTCGAACGGTCGAGGTCCCGCCACGCCGCATCCGCCTCGAAGACGTCGCCGCGGGCGAGGAGCAGCGCGGTCAGATTCTCCCGGGAGAGCGCCTCGATGGCGCGGTCCCCGGCGCGGTGGGCGAGTCGGATCGAGGACTCGAACGCTTCCCGCGCCGAGCCCCACGAGCCGATCTCCTGCAGCGCGCAGGCGATGCGGCACTTGACGGTGCCGAGCTTCTTCGTCTGGCCCGCCTCCTGGATCAGCGCGGCCTGCCGCTCCCAGCTGACCAGGGCGGAATCGGTCTCGTCGTTCTGATACCGGATCACGCCGAGGTTGCCCCAGACGGTGATGGCGCCCATCGTGTCGCCCATTTCCTCTCGGCGGTGGGCGAGGCGTTCGAGGGCTTCCGCGGCCTCCTTCATCTGCCCGTCATGGACCAGGCAGTTCGCGAGGTTGTTCTCGAACCGCGCCGCCCGGGCCGCGAGGCCCGACGCCTCCGCCATCCACCGTCCCGTCTCGAATACGCGGCGGGCGCCGTCGATGTCGCCCTCGGAGAAGAGCTTGCGACCGACCGCGCTCGTGATGGACAGCACGGAGTGGGCGAGGAGCGGTGACGGCGTCGCCGCGAGGGGACTCAGGGTCCGGAGGACATCGGCGAGGTCGGGATCGGGTGATTGCGTCTCGAACGGAGACAGCCTTCGGAGTTCGCGACAGATGTCGTCCAGGTCGTCGACCTGGTCCGCCTGCAGCACGGCCGAGATGCGGGCGAGGGTGGCTTCCCCGCTCTGGTTCCGCGGGATCTCGCCGCGGGGCCAGGACAGACAGCCGTCCAGCTGGATGGCCGCCCGCGCGGCCAGGAGGCGAACCGCGGTGTCCGCCTCCTCGACGCGGTTGAGGATCCTCCGGCAGCCCTCCCAGTCCCGCAGTTCGGCGCGGGCCCAGGCCACCGCCACGAGGAGCCGGTCGTCGACGGCTCCACCGCTCTCCGCGCGCTCTTCGACGGCGCCCGCGATCTGGCCCGCACAGCGGAGGCGGCCCTGCCTCGCGATCCGGATCAGGAGGGACGCCGCGTGGTCGTCGTCCGTCTTTCCGGCTCGCAGGCGGAGGAACAGGCGCGCCGGGCGGAGGCTCTCGTCGGTGAGCAGGTCCGCCGCCCGCAGTCGGGCGGCGTCGAGTTCGTCGGCGTCGGCGACGGATCGGAGCAGCGATGTGTAGGCCGGGGCTTCGAGGCGACGGCGTCGCGAGCCCCGGAGTCCGGACAGTTCGGGGATCAGCTGGTGCGCCAGCCACTCCACGGCGGCTTCGTCCCGATACTCGGCGGCCGCCGCGAGGAGGAGCAGAGCTTCCCTCGACGGGTCGGAGAGCCCCGCGAGGAATGCGGCGGCTTCCGACCGGTCGAAACCGCGGGAGAGGTCTTCGAGGTCCATGCGCTCCAGGAGCCACGCGCCGGCGGTCCGTCGGGCCCGCCCCGCGGTCACGAGCCAGGCGAGGAAGCGCGCGAGTTCGAACCGGGGATTGCCGATCTCGTGGCAGGTCCGGTCGGCGATCGCGTTCGCGCTGCCCGCCTCCCAGGCCAGACCCTTGAGTCCCGCGGCGAGATCGGCGCGGGCCTGGTCGCCCGCCCCGATTTCGGGCAGGCCGGAAGCGAGGACGGCCTCGAACGTGGCCCGGACGAGTTCCTCGGGGTGGTCGCCGATGCCTTCGAGCGCGGACCATGCGTCCGCGGGCCGTCGGGACGGATCGGGATCGGCCAGCCGCACGAGCAGATCGGCTCTCGCGTCGCCGAGCGTGGTCGACAGGCGGGTCCGGATTCCGACGATCACGCCGGCCACGGAGTCGGCGACTTCGCGTTGGGTCTGTCCCACGAAGAGGCGCTCCCCGAGGGCGTACTCGATCAGCGTGATGCCCGCGGAGTAGAGGTCGCTCTTCGGTCCGCCGGGCTCGCCGCGGAGGATCTCGGGGGCCATGTAGCCGGGAGTGCCGAGGAGCGTCCGCCCCGGCCGACCGACGTGTCCGAGATCGATGAGGGTCACGGTTTTCCAGTCGGCGGCGCGTTCAACGAGGACGTTGTCCGGCGAGACGTCGTAGTGGACCCAGCCGAGGTCGTGGAGGACGGAGAGGGCCGCGAGGAGGCCTCGGGCGACTCCGTCGAAGGCGTCACGTCCGGCCGGGCCGTTGCGGTGCCGGAGCGGCCGGCCTTCGATGTGGCGGTACGTGTACCAGGCCCGTCCGCCGTCGGAGCCGGAGTCGAGGACGCGGGGGAGTCCGGGGTACTCGATGTCGGAGAGGATCGTGGTTTCGCGCACGACGGCCCGCCGCAGGCCGGCGTCGGCCGAGGAATCCGCGAGTTTCAGGCTGACCCGCTCCCGGGTCGCCGTGTCTTCGAGCAGGTGGACCCGGGCGGTGCCGCCCTGGCCCAGGCGCCGTACGTATTTGAGTCCAGACGGAGTCCACACGTGGACCGCCCCCCATATCGACAGACCGTTGACGGTTCCTCATCGACAAGGCGGGCGCCGGGGCTGAAACGGAACCGGGGAGATGGGTGAGATCGGGGACGCGTTACGACTTCTCAGTCGAGTCCGCGGTACAGTTCGACCAGCCGTCGGGCGTCGTGACGCCATGCGTGGGAACCCGTGGCGGCCTGTCGCCCCTTCTGCCCCAGTTCCTCTCCCAGCGCCGGATCGTGGTGCAACTCGACGAGGGCCCGGGCGAGGTCCGAATGGTCATTCGCCTTGAAGACGAGGCCGGCTCCGGTCTCCTCGATGATCCGCTTCAGGGGCCGCACATCACTCACGATGACCGGCTTGCCCGCCATCATGTACTGAAACAGCTTGTGGGGGACCGTGGTCCGGGTATGTTCCCAGTCGTTGTGGGGCACCAGGCATGCCGCGCTGGCCGCGAGAAACGCGCCGACTCGATCGGGAGACTGCCACCCGACGAATTCCACCGATTCCTCAGCACCCAGCCTGCGGACGATTCGCTGCAGCGGGGCGATCTGTCTCTCGTTCCTGACACCGACGACGAGAAGACGGAATCCGGGAATCTGTCGTGCCGTGAGAGGCGCGGCCCGAACCGCCGTGTCCACTCCACGATGGGGACCGACACTCCCTACGTAGGTTGCGACCCACCGGTTCCGGTATCGCTCCAGAACGTCGGGGGCGGGCGGACGCAGGCGGAAGGTCGTTTCGTCCTCGGTGTTCGACACGACCACGATCCGGTCCCTGTCCAGGCCGAATGCGTACAGCCTCTCGGCAGCCTCGGGTACGACCACGATGACCCGGGCGCACAGGGGCAGGATCCGCCTCTCGTGCCAGCGCCAGAGGTGGTAGTTGTGATGGAGAGCGTCTTTCGTCCGCCGCACCGGGTCGAGACTCGCCCGCCAGACCCGGTGGGCGGCCGGCATGTTCTCGTGAAGGTCGGCGACGACCGGCAGTCCCCGCGGCCCCGCCACCCGAAGCACGGTCTTGACCATCGGGAAGTCGTGTACATGCAGGACGTCGGGTCGGAACTCCGCGACGTACTCTTCCAGCGGCTTCAGCCACGTCCTCTCCAGCAGGGTCAATCCCTTGACCTGCCGGGACCAGGCAGATGGTCGCGGCACCGGGGTCCGGTAGATCCTCAGTCCGGCATCCGTCGTCTCCACCGGCGGGGTGTGGGGGCCGTCAGAAGGCGCGAGGAGTCCCACGGTGAAGCCCGCGTTCAGCAGCGCCCCGGCCTCCTTCTCGACCCGGATGTCGGGAGGAAACAGCTGATCCAGGACCATGCCGATTTTCATCCGAAAACCACCCCTTTGTCCCGGGAGCCGGAGGTCCCGGTCCAGTGGGCTCCGTCACCCGGATCGTGACGCATCACCGGAGCCGGTTCGCGTCCATTGGTCTGCCTGTCTCGTCCATCGAGCAGGTTATCTTAGCGGTCTACCTCGACCCCGCTGCTTCCGAATTCTCCCCGCGGGCGGTCCCTCGAGCGTCTTGCGGCGGAAGCGGCTCCTGAAGGCCGTATACTGCGCAGGTGTCGGATGCGAGCCACGGTGAAGGGAGAACCCGGATCAGATGATACGTTTCGGAATCGTCGGTTGCGGGCACATCGCCCACCGCCACGCGCAGCACATCACCGCCCACGGCGAAGCGGAGCTTGCCCGCGTCTTCGACATCCGTCCGGAGCGGACGTCGGCCTTCGCGGACCGGCACGGGACGCGCGCGGCCGGCACGCTCGACGAACTCCTCGCGGATCCGGAGCTCGACATCGTCAACGTCTGCACCCCGAACGGCTCTCACTGCGACGTGACGCTCGAGTGCCTTTCGAAGGGGAAGCACGTCCTGGTCGAGAAGCCGATGGCGATCCGCCGCCTCAGCTGCGAGCGCATGGTGGACCGCGCGCTGAAGCGGAACCGGCAGCTGTTCGTCGTCAAGCAGAACCGGTTCAACCCGCCGGTCGCCGCGCTCAAGGACCTGATCGACGACGGCGCCCTCGGGCCGGTGTACCTCGTCGTCGTGAACTGCTTCTGGAATCGGAACCGCCGGTACTACGAGGAGTCCGACTGGAAAGGGACACGGGACCTGGACGGCGGGACCCTGTTCACGCAGTTCAGCCACTTCGTGGACGTGATGTACTACCTGTTCGGCGACGTCATCGACATCCAGGGCTCGACGGCCAACGCGAACCACCAGGGGCTCATCGAGTTCGAGGACAGCGGGGTCTTCACGTTCCGGTTCCTCGAGGGGGCGATGGGCAGCCTGAGCTACACCACCGCCTGCTTCGAGAGGAACTACGAGGGCTCCCGAGTGACGGGGCGGTGCCCGCTCCCTGCGTCAGACACCGCTCCGTGGCCCCTCATCACGCCGGCCGAGCGTGC
>JBDLIY010000300.1:0-5461 GCA_039714635.1 Planctomycetota bacterium | reverse complement strand
GCCAGCGCCCCGGCGTCCTGCAGACGCGCGAGGAGGCGGACGTTGCGAAGACGGCGGCGGACCATCCGCACGATGCGCTCGGTCTCGTTCATGGCGCTCATTGTACTCTCCCGGCCGTCCGACGGCGCGGGAGCCGCCCGAGGATACGCGTCCGGTACACCAGGATCATCCGGTGGAAGAGGAAGAACGTCACGCCCGCCCAGGTCAGGAAGGAGACCACGAGCCAGGGGACGAGATCCACGAGGTGCCGGTCCGGCTCCTGGAGCAGCATCGTGCCGGCGCCGATCAGCCCCATGGGGTGGAACATGAGCAGCCCCTGGAACACGTCGTCCGCCCCGCCCACGCCGAAGACCCGGACGAGGCCGAGGGCCACGGGGTAGCCCAGCATCACGATGGCGAAGTGCAGGAGCGACCGGAGGATCGCCCGCCCGGGGCGGTCCGCGAGGATGGAGTGGCGCAGTCCGGCGACGGTGAAGGCGACCGTGACCACCCCGAACGTGGCGAGGAATCCCACCAGGGCCACGGGGGAGAACTGCGTGAGGAACGCCGCGAAGACCAGGTGCAGGATCGGCACGAGGGCGAGCAGGGCCATGGAACGGATCACGCCGGCCGCCTTGCCTTCGAGGATCTGCCGGATGGAGATCGGCGTCACGTGGAGCAGTTCGAGCGTTCCCTGCTCCCGCTCGGAGACGATGGCCGTCGCCGCGTTGACGATCGTCACGAGGAGCAGGACGAACGCGGCGCCGCAGGCGAAGGTGGTGTGGATCCCGGGCTCCTCGACCAGGTACTCGGGGCGGACGGTGAGCAGCAGCAGCGCCTCGGCCCCGAGCAGCAGGATCGCCATGATCCAGAAGAGCGCCCGGGACGTGCTCGCGTTGATGAGGTTGATCTCCTTCCAGAGCACGGGGTTTCGCATGGGGCCGCGGGCGATGCGGCTCCGGCGGGTGCCGGCGAGCGGCGGCGTGTTCCCGTTCTTGCGGCGCTTCCGACGCCCGCCCGCGGCGTCCCCGGAGCGCTCCCGCCGCAGTCGCAGGACGGAGAGAATCACGCCGCCCGCGGCGACGCACGCCCCGAACGCGAGGTAGCCCGTGGACGGATCGATGCCGTGGCGGCGCTTCAGGAACGAGACGGTCTCGGACAGTTCGAGCGCCGCCATCAGCGGGTTCGTGAGCACCGTCAGCTCCGCCACGCCGTTCCAGCCGACGAAGATCCGGAACAGGAACGGCGACGCCATGCACCAGGCGATCGGGATCAGCTGGGAGAGCACCGCCGCCGTGCCGAGCCGCCGCGCGAACGTCGAGACGATCAGCGCCGGGCCGGCGGTGAGGAGGATCGTCCCCATCGTGATCTCGAACAGCCCCACGACCTGGCGCCCGGAGACGCCTCCGTACAGCAGCGACACGGAGATCAGGGGGAAGGACGAGGCCACCATCACGACGATGAGCCCGAGCCGCGAGAAGAGCTTGCCCAGAACGATCGACGAGGCCGAGAGCGGCGTCGTGAGGATGATGTCCAGCGACTCCCGGCGGCGCTCGGAGACGATCAGGTCGGAGCAGAGCCCGGACGCGAGGAGGAAGACGAAGCCGACCTGCACGACCGTTCCCGTCAGAAAGAGCGCGCGGCCGATGACGTCGAGGCGGTCGGCGCGGCTGATCTCCGACGCCAGCACGAACCACGTCGCGGCGGTGAGGAACGTCACCAGGAGCGTCCGCAGGAAGAACCAGCGCTTCGTCCGGCAGAGGGCGACGAACTCCCGCTCGAAGATCGGGTTCCGGAACGGAGTGAGGAAGCCGGGCAGATGCATCACTCGTCCTCGTCCCACTGTGCGGTCAGGCGCGCCCAGCTCTCGCGCCAGTCGGAGAGCGTGGCGGGGCGGTTGCGGCGCACGCGCGGCTGCGCGCCGAAGCGGCCCTTCGAAAGCAGGGCGAACAGCGCGGCCGCGAGGATCCCCATCAGGAACAGCCAGAAGACGAATCCGAAGACGTCGAGCGGGCTCCGCTCCATCCCCACGGTCAGGGCGGCGGAGTGGAAGAGCGGGTAGAGCAGGGAGAACGTCGGCCCCTCCGGCGCGGAGATCGTCCCGAAGAACAGCATCGGCAGGAACACCTGGAGCACCGGCAGGAACGCGGTGAGCCAGGAGAAGTGCCACATGGAACGCAGGACGGCCCGGGCGACCGACCGCGCGTGGATCGAGTTCATCACGCCGTCCGAGGCGCAGAGCGCGACGGCGAGGCCCATCAGCACGAGGTAGAGCGGCACCGCGAGGAACGTGGCCGGCCGGAGCGCCGCGGTGGCGATCAGGTGGACGAGAGGGACGATCCCGAGCGGCACCGCGGCGAGAGCGGTCCCGATCGCCTTGCCCTGCACCACCTCCCTCGGCGTGAGATCCGTCATCCGCAGGAGCTCGATCGTGCCCTGCTCGCGGTCGGTGATCACGGACGTCGAGCCGGCGAGCGTCGTGAAGAGCAGGATGACGAACGACTCCGCCGTGACGACGACCGCGTGCCGGACGGGGCCGCCCGGGAGAGCGATGGAGGTCGGCAAGAAGAGCGCGATCGCCTCGATCAGGAGCAGGATCCCGAGCACCGTCCAGAACGGACCCATCCCGGCGGGACCGAGCACGCGGCGGGCCTCCCAGGCGAGGAGCGGGTTGTGGAGATCGTACGCGCGGCCGCCCCGGATGATGCGGCGTCGGCCGGTGACGGCGGGCCGCGCCCGGCCCGCGCGATCGAAGCGCAGGCGCGCGAGGACCAGCGGGATGGAGACCATCGTCGCGAGCAGGCCCGCGGCGAGGACGAGGGCGCCATGGGGCAGCGGCGAGAACGGTACGCCCGGCGGCGGCACGGCGAGGCGGTAGAGGCTGCCCGCGACGGCCCCCGGCCCGGGCACCGGCGCCACCAGGATCAGCGCCGCGACGATCGCCGCGAGATACGCCACGGCGGCGGCGATCGCGGTCTTGTCCGTCAGGCTCGACAGGAGCAGCGCCGGTGCGCTGAAGAGGAAGACGAGGCCGGCCGAGGTCAGAAAGAGCGCCGCGACCTGCTCCGCCCGGACGCCGCCGAAGAGCAGGGTGACCGCCACCGCGGGGAACGCCGACGCCACCACCACGAGCAGCAGCGAGACGCGGGAGACCAGCTTCCCGACGACGATGGAGAGCGGGCTGAGCGGCGTGGAGAGCATCACCTCGAGGTTGCCGGTCCGTCGCTCTCCGGCGACGAGGTCGGCGCAGAGGCCCGGAGCGACCACGACCAGGAACAGGACCTGCGTGAAGCACGCGGCGGCGAACAGGACGCGGCCGACGGCGTCGAGGTTGCCCGACGCGATCTCCGAGCCGCCCTGGGCGAAGAAGAACCACACGACGAGGGTGAGCGCGGCCACCAGCCCGGTGCGGATGACGAACCACTTCCGCATCCGGCAGAACCGGAAGAACTCCCGTTCGAGGACGGGGTTCCGGAGGAGGCCGGCACCCTCGGTCATCAGCGGACGTCCCCCTTGGTGATCCGCATGAAGACCTCCTCCAGGTTCATCTCCTCCTCGGAGAAATGGTGGAGCGCGAAGCCGCTGCGGACGAGGTCGGCGGCGATGGGGGAGGCGTCCTCGACCTCGGACTTCAGCCGCGCGTAGACGAAGCCGTTGTCCTGCCGGATGCCCGACACGAGCGGATGGTTGCGGAGGGCATCGAGCGCCATCTCCTGGTCCCGCGCCTCGGGGGACGTGACGCGGATCCGCAGCACGCGCCCCGTCTCCTTCGAGAGTTGCGCCTTCACGTCCTCGATCGGCCCGGAGTAGAGGAGGCGCCCGGCCTCGATGATCCCGATGGACGTGCACATCTCCGCGATCTCCGCGAGGATGTGAGAGGAGATGAAG
Source organism: Planctomycetota bacterium (assembly GCA_039714635.1). Lineage (GTDB taxonomy): Bacteria > Planctomycetota > JAJSAM01 > JAJSAM01 > JAJSAM01 > JBDLIY01. The sequence goes on along the minus strand of JBDLIY010000300.1, from coordinate 1,594 downwards.
ACCGTCTTGCCCATGCCGCGAAGCTCGGCGATCAGCTCCTTGAACTCGATCCGCGCGCGCGGGTCGAGCCCGGCGGCCGGCTCGTCGAGCAGCAGGACTTCGGGGTCGTGCAGGAGGACGCGCGCGAGGCCCAGCCGCTGGCTCATCCCGCGGGAGAGCGCCCGCACCGGCGCGTCCCGTTTCCCGCCGAGGTCCGTCAGCGCCAGGACGTCGTCGACGACCTTCTCCCGCTTCTTCCCGTGGATCCGGTAGGCCGCGGCGAAGAAGTGCAGGTACTCCTCGACCAGCATGTCGTCGTAGATCCCGATGTGGTCGGGCATGTAGCCCATGATCCGCTTCGCGGAGTCCGGCCGCCGGACGACGTCGATGTCGCCGAGGAACGCGCGCCCCCGCGTCGGCGTCAGGAGCGTCGCGAGGATCCGGATCGTCGTCGTCTTCCCGGCGCCGTTCGGCCCGATGAACCCGAAGACCTCTCCCTTGGGGATGGAGAGCGTGAGGCCGTCGAGCGCCTTCGTGTTCCTGAACGTGCGGGTGAGATTGTCCGTGACGATCATGTCGCTCATGGCTGGACCACCTTGCGGAGGAAGGTCATGGAGAAGCCCTCGGAGTCGCCGCCGCCGAGGCCGAACGGGTCGCGCGCATCCGTCCACGCGACGATGATGGTCGCCCCTTCGAGGATGGCCGGCGACCGGTCGATCCCCATCTTGGCGAGGTGGCGGAAGTGTTCCGACCACTCGGGATCGGTCTGCCGTTCGTGCGGTCGGGCCGCGCCGGCCCAGGACAGCGAGAGCAGACGACGCCCGGTCGCCAGCAGGTCGCTGCGCGAGGGTTCGTCCCGCGTCCAGGCGATGAGATTCTCGATGGATTCGTGACGAAGGTACCCCGCGGACGGCGAGACGATCGCCTCCTCGCCGGGGTCGAGGTCCCCGATGTCGACCGGCCGGACGCCGCGGATGAGCGACACGTCCCGCAGGACGAAATCGAGCCCGTTGCGGACGGTGATGCGCCCGCCGTCCTCCTCGACCGTGATGTCGAGGGGGACCGTCGCGCTCCGGTTGACCAGCGTCCTCGTCGTGCGGAGCGACCGGAAGGGGATGAGCAGCCGCCCCGTCGCCCGCGCCGGTGACGCGAAGGCCAGCTCCACGGGACTGCGCTGGAGTCCGCCGCCGCCGACGTAGGAGCCGGGGTCGGCGAAGTCCGACACGTGCGTCGTCTCGCCCTCGGGCACGAGATCGAGCTTCGCGCCGGTGGGCGCGTAGTGCCCCGCGAAGTCCTGCACGATCACCCGGTCCGGCGCGTCCCCGGGCTGCGGAAGCACGTCGACGAACGTGACCCGGTTCATCTTGCTCGCCCCGGCGAAGAGGTGGAACGACACGTACCAGGCGGACACGGAGAACACGACCGCCAGGCCGAGAAACGTGCACGCGGACCACTTCAGCAGGTTGTGCTTCTTCAGGATGAAGTAGTCGAGCGGTCCGACCGCCAGGATGTAGAGCACCATGAACAGGAAGAGCAGGCCCATCGGTGGGGGACGGATCGCGCCGGCGCGGAGCAGGCGGAGCATCTCGGTGACGGGCCGGTCGTCCACCTCGCC
>JBDLIY010000299.1:0-5471 GCA_039714635.1 Planctomycetota bacterium | reverse complement strand
CCGAGGTGCACCGAGACCGCGACGTCCCCGAGGTCCTGCCCCTCCGGCGCGGGGCGCCACAGCGTCAGCCGCCCGGACGGTTCCTCGAGCCCCATTTCCTTCAGGTCGGGATCGTCGATGAACTCCCGGACCTCGAACTTCCGGACCGCGGTGAACCAGTCCTCGACGGCGAGGGCGTCGGCGCTCATCCCCTCCGGCGTAACGACCGTCCAGACCTCCTGCTCGCGCTGCAGCTCGAAGACCGCGCCGTCGATCTCGCCCCGGACGCGGGCCAGCGGTTCCCAGCCCAGCCGGGTGAGATTCCGGTCGCGCAGTTCGTCCGGGTCCTCCTCGAGGTACTTCAGCAGGGCCCGGCTCTTGCCGGCGTACACGAAGGGACGATCCGCCACGCGGAAGTAGACGCGGTTCTCCTGCCCCTCGACCGGCGCCCCGATCGAAAGGGTCCGGGACTCCTCGCCTCCCCGCCCGCGGAAGAGCGTCACGCGCCACGCCGGGTCCACGAGGCCGCACTCGCCCAGCTTGACGATGTCGGCGTCGTCCGAGACGAAGTCGGTGATCTCCACGCGGAGGATCGAGGGAAGCAGGTCGCGCTCCAGGCGGTCCGCGACCCAGCCCGTCCACGGGACTTCCGCCCACCAGAAGAACCGGTTGTCCTCCCGCCGGGCCGCCGCGAACCGCAGCTCTTCGCCGCGCCGCACCTCGACCCGCTCGATCTCGGCCATCCGCCAGTTGAAGATCTTCCGCCGGCGCAGCTCGTTCACGGGCGTGTCGAGGAGCGTCTCCTGCAGGTCGTCGCTGATCACGAAGACGTCCGCGCTGCCTTCCCGGCCCGCGTAGACCGCGTCGCGGCCGAGCGCCGCCCCTCCGAAGGACAGCTTCACGACCTCGCCGCGGAGGCGGAAGTTCACGGTCTGGGCCGCGTTCACGAGCCCCCACTCCTCCCGCAGCGCGGCGTCGACGGTATCCCCGCTCACGTGCTTCAGCACCTCGGTCCGACCGATCTCGACCAGCACCTCTTCCACGCGTTCGGGGTCGGCGGGGACCCAGACGCCGCCCGTCTGCACCTCCCACTCCGCGGCCGTCTCCTGAACCCGCCGGACGCGCACGGACCCCGTCGCGGAACTCCAGGAGATCTCGTCGACGTCCGAGGCCGCGTAGTCGGGCCACAGGCCGACGACTCCGCCGTTCTCCGGCGGAGGGTCATTGACGAGGATCAACGCGCCCATGCCGGCGAGGAGCGCCAGGACGGCGCCGATGGTCACCTTGACGTTCATCCGCTACCTCCGGCGCCGCCAGGCGACGAGGATCGAGAGGAAGAGGATCATCCCGGGGATCCCGTAGATGCTCACGTAGTGCGCGAGGCGCCGCTGCCGCTCCGAGAGTTCGGTCCGCTCCAGCTCGAGCGTCTTCGGCTCGATCGAGATCAGGTGCTCCGAACGCGCCGCCCAGGCGACCGCGTTCGCGAACAGCGTCGCGTTCCCGCTGCCGAAGTACGGCCCCTGCGGGTCCATGCCCAGGCGCGTGACGAACTCGCTGTCGCCGAAGACGACGACGCGCGTCGATCGCTTCTCACCGTCGGGTCCGTCCGGCCGATCACGCCGGGCCGCGGCCGCGACGGGAATGCGCCGGTTCACCATGTCGGAGGCCTGCACCAGCGGCTCCGCGGGCCGGTTCGGGAAGAGACGCTGCGCGAACGTCTTCAGGCGCGGCTCCGGCGGCGGGAACCGCCGCATGAAGACGAGTTCCTTCACCTCGACGTCCATGGCGCCCTCCGGCCGCTCGCCGAGGACCGGCACCGCCTCCGCGAAGACGGCCGCGTACCGGCCGTCGGAGAGGTCCTCCACGATATCGTGCCCGCCGTACTCCGCCGTCGTGATGACGAAGGTCGGCCGGAGCCCGAACTGCTGCTGCCCGCGACCCGTCAGCACGTCGAAGTCGACGCATCGATGATCCGTGAACACCTGGATGCCCATCCCGGCGAGATACTCCTCGAGGCCCGTCCCTTCCTTCGCGATTCCGGACGCGAGCAGGCTCGTCTGGGGATCGACCAGCAGGATCAGAGCCCCGCCCTCGTCCAGCCACTCGGTGATCGCGGTGCGCTCGGAAGCGGCCAGCGGCCGGCGCGGCCCGGCGATGACCAGCAGGTCCGCGTCCTTCGGCATGCTCCGCCGCCCCGCGAGCTCGAGCTTCGCGACGTCGAGCGACATCCTCCGCGCGAGCTCCGCCGCGTCGTTCAGGGAGTCCGCCTCGGTGCCGTACAGCGGGCGCTCCTCGTGGCCCGTCAGGAAGTAGACCTTGCGGCGCGGCAGCACGACGTCCTGGATCGCGGTCGTGAACAGCTGCTCGCCGGTGAACCGCGTCGTGCCGAGGGCCGACTGCTCCATGAACGTCGCGGGTCGCACGGGGAGGTCCTTCCGGTGCGGCTCGGCGCCCGGGTCGGGGCGGTAGAGGAACACGACGGTGTCCTCGAAGGCGAGGTCCGGCTTCGCCACGCCGAGTTCCCGCAGGCGGTCCTCCGCCTTCGTCTTCTCGCGGATGCCGTCGAACTCGATCAGCGTGAACCGCGGCGAGTACTCGTCGTACTGCCGCAGGAAGTCGGTCGCGCGCGCGCCGACGCCCTGCGCGGTCCCGAAGTTCAGGTAGACCGCGTTCACCGGGGCCGGCCCGTCCGCCAGCCCGTCGAGCAGGCCGCGCGTCCGGTCGGACAGCGAGTAGAGGCCGGTCTCCGTCGCGTCGTGGATGCCGAGCCACCGCGTGACGTGGTTCGCGGAGAGCACGTTGAGCAGCAGCAGGAAGCCCACGCCGAGCTGGAGCAGGAACGTCACGTTGGCCGCGAGGGCGGCGCGCTCCGAGCCGCCGGCGCCCTTCTTCCGGCGCAGCACGAAGAAGCCCGCCGCCGCGCCCTGCAGCACGAGGACGATGAGCACGCGGATCATCCAGGGGGCGACGCGGGAGCCGGGCCGCAGCGATTCCACGAACCGCTCCGGCAGGAACAGTCCCGCCACGAGGGCCGCGAGGAAGGCGATCGTCAGGCCGTACGTGCCCGCGAAGCCCCGAAACGCCGCGCGGTCGACCACGAACGTCCAGAGGAGGAGCAGGACCCCCACCCACACGAGCAGCCAGCCACCGGCGATCGCGTTCCGCGCGGTGAGATCCGCGTCCGTGATCCCGATGGTCAGGAACCCGCCGAACACGAGGACGATGCCGATGGCGACCCAGACCCAGGTGGCGCGTGTCTTCTTTTCCGTTCTCTTGTCGGGTTCCATCGCTACCTCCCCTTCCGGCTCTCGATGGCCCGGGTGCCGAGGAACAGGAAGAACACGATGAACGACAGGTAGAAGACGATGTTCTTCGGGTCGATGACGCCCTTGAGGAACGGCATGAGGTGGACCTGCTGCGGCTGGATGTACTCCAGCACGGAGCTCAGGTCCGCCACCCCCTCGCCGATCACGACGGGCAACTGACCGGCGATGAAGAAGAAGATGACGAACACCCAGGTGAGGAGCGCGGCGAGGATCTGGCTCGAAGTGAGCGCGGAGCAGAAGAGTCCGAGGCTGATGTAGAACGCGCCGAGAAGCACGAGCCCCAGGTAGGAGGTGATGGCCGGGCCGGTGTCCGGTTTGCCGATCTCCTGCCCCAGGTCGAGCAGGATCGCGTAGTAGATGAGCGTCGGGGCCAGCATCACGAGGTAGAAGGCGACGGTGGAGAAGAACTTCGCCGTCGTGACCGACCAGGACGAGACCGGCGCCGTCATCAGCACCTCGATCGTCCCCTCCGACCGCTCCTGCGCGAAGAGCCCCATCGTCAGCAGGGGAAAGAGGAACGTCCCCACTGTGATGATCGTCTCCCAGACGTAGCGGAGGGTGATCTGGCGGCCGGCCGCCAGGTTGCCTTCGAAGAAGACGCCGGAGAGCATCGCGAACAGGAAGAGCACGAACCACGGGATGGGCGTCGAGAACTGCCGGTAGAGCTCCCGCCGCAGGCACGCCTGGAAGCCCGGCGCCACGCGATCGAGGAACTCGTCCCAGCCCAGCGCCGGGAAGAGCAGCAGGATCGCGACGCCGATCAGCACCGCCACGAAGGTGAAGGCGATGACGAAGCCGGACAGCCAGAAGATCGCCGCGAAGAAGCCGCCGCCGATCAGGATTCCGAGGACCGGGCGCGTGAGCGGCGTCACGAAGGCGCGCTTCGCGCCGAGCCGTTTCCAGCGCCACACGAGGCCCAGTTCGCCGACGCCGATCACCAGGGCCCCGAGGATCGCGAGGAGGATCCAGCCGATCATGGCGCCACCTCCCCGGACGTCACCTCGTCCGCCGCGGAAGTCAACTCACGGAAGACCTCCTCCAGTCCGCCCTCCCGGCCGTCGAGCAGGTCGGCGAGCGGCGAGTCCGCCACGATCTTCCCGCGGCAGATCACGACGACCCGCTGACAGACCGCCTCGACCCACGGGATGATGTGCGTGGAGAAGAGCACGGTCCGTTTCTCGGCGAGCGCCCGGACCAGGTCGCGCACCTCGCGGACCTGGTTCGGGTCGAGGCCGACGGTCGGCTCGTCGAGGATCAGCACCTCGGGATCGTGGACGAGCGTGTCGGCCAGGCCCACGCGCTGGCGGTAGCCCTTGGACAGGTGGCCGATGATGCGTGTCGCGTGGTCCTCGATCTTCACGAGGCGGAGGGCCTCGTCCACGCGGTCCTCCCGCTCGGCGCGGGACACACGCTTCAGGGCGGCGCGGTACTCGAGGTACTCGCGGACCCGCATCTCGCGGTAGAGGGGGACGTTCTCCGGCAGGTACCCGATCTTCCCCCGCACGTCGATGCTCTCGCGAAAGACGTCGTGTCCGGCGACGCGGGCGCGGCCCGAGGTCGCCGGAATGAAGCAGGTCAGGACCCGGATCGTCGTCGTCTTCCCCGCGCCGTTCGGCCCGAGGAACCCGACGATCTCACCGGGCTCGATGGAAAACGAGATGTCGTCGACGGCCAGGGTGGGCCCGTACCGTTTCGTCAGGCCCTCTACCTCGATCGCGGGCATGCAGCCTCCGAAAAAGCCCCCAGGTCCGACTCGTGGTTTCGCCCGGATTCACCCGGGGGGGCATCGCCCCCCCGAGGTTCGGGAGACCGCACAGTGTACGGGCTCCCATGGTTTCCTACGTGTGGTGAAAGCGCGCGCTCCCCCGAAAAACGCGAGAGCGTCGCCGAGGTTCAGAGGTCTTTCGGTTTCCCCCGGCCGTCGCGAGCGCGGCGAAGCGCCCGTCGGGCCAGGAGCGACGACGAGTCGACCCCCTCGGGTCGGCGAGGAGAAGCGACGCCGATCCGGCGGGATGCAGCGCCCCGCGCAGCAGGCCGGGGGCGGCCGATCGACCTCCTAGTCCTCCTTCACCTCGAAGTCGGCGTCGATGACCTCTTCGCCGTCATCCTTCGGGGCCTCGCCGCCGGGCGCGCCGGACGGGGCCGCGCCTTCGCCGGCCTCGCCGC
>JBDLIY010000298.1:0-5476 GCA_039714635.1 Planctomycetota bacterium | reverse complement strand
TGCGCCGCGAGGCCGAACGCCTTCGCGATCGACTCCGCGAGCCTGTCGTACGGCCCCTCGTGGATCAGCACGAGGCCGTAGTACGATTCCGTCTCCTTCGTCGCGACCTCGTCGAGCTTCATGGAGAGCTTCGGCATCGCGAAAGCGCCTTCGGCCACCTCCGGGTTCCACTCCACCGCCATCAGGAGTTCCATCATCACGTGGTCGAGTTTTTCGCCGACGTACGACTCCGACGAATACCCCGTCGGCAGCGTGATGTCGCCGAACGGTTTCGGCCGCGAGAGGCTGAGCTTCATCGTCCCGCGCCGTCCGTCCAGATGCAGCTGGGGCCCGTCGACCCAGCGCATGAACGTCTTGCCGTCCTTCGTCAGGAACGTGACGGCGAACTCGCTCTTCCCGCCGAAGCCCACGTGCACCGTCTCCCGGCGACCGCCGCCTCCGTCCTTCGCCTCGCCCATGCGGAGCGAGACGTCCTCGCGGTGGAGGAGCGGGCGGACGAGCAGCAGGTCCTGGTGGTCGGGCCACTGCGCGATGCTCTCCGCCTGGACACCCTTCGCCCGGCCGACCGGCGTCATGAAGCGGGACCAGGAGACGCCGCCGGCCGTGCCCACCGCCGCCTTGAAGATCCCGGCGTCGAGGGTCCAGAGCATGCGATCCGGCCGGACGAAGAGCATCTCCGACTTGAAGGGGCTCTTCATCGTGTCCGTCTCGTACGACCCCTCGTAGCTGAACTTCGCGCCCTCGACCTTCGCCAGCACCGCGTCGCCGCCCATGCTCTCGATGGCCCGCCCGAGGACCTCGCGCGCCGCCTCGTCCTTCACGAAGACCCTCTTCGGCGGAGCCACCGGGGTCTCCTTCCCGGGCGCCGCCGGCACGGCCTCGCCACCGCCGGAATCCGTCGAAGAGGGCTCTTCTCCGGGCTCCGTTCCGGGGGTTTCCGCCGCGGCGCCCGCTCCGGCCGCTCCGGGGGTTTCGACGGCGGGATCCGTGGCCGGACCCCTTGCCGGATCATCGGCCGGATCCTCTGAATCCCCGCAGGCGGTGACGAGAAGAACGGCTCCCAGCAGGACCAGCGTGGCGATGCGCGACATGACTCCCTCCCCGGAACGGACTCGGCCAGCCGGACATGATAGCCGGGGATCCGGGGAGAATCGAAGGAGCCGGCCGATCCCGTGCGGAACCGCCGGCTCCCGGTGAACCGCCCTCGGGCGGTCGGGTTCTACTCGGCGCTGATCTCTCCCTCGACGGCGCACTCGCCGCTCCGGTAGCAGATCTCGAAGCGGGCCCGCGCCAGCCCTTCCGCGTTGTCCTCACCGCAGAAGAGAGAGTCGCCGTCCCGGCTCCGCGCCCGGATACGCAGACGTCCGCGCTTGTTCGTCCGGCATTCGCGCGTGGCGAGGATTCCGCCGGTGTCGGCGTCGACCACGCGGAACTCGCAATCCGTATCCGGCTCGAGTCCCTTCGCCTTCACGCGCAACCGGGCGCCCTTGCGCTCGTGATTCCGGAGCTGGAGCTTCACGCAGGTGTCCTTCTCTCCCTGCGCTTCCCCCTCGACCCGGACCTGGTTCCGGATGCACCAGTTGTTCCTTTCCCTCACCTGCTCCTGGACCTGCCCCTCGTCGTCCTGCGCGTCGACCGCCGGGGCGACGACGAAACCGACGGCGAGAATGGCGAGTACCGCAAAGACTGTCGCGACTTTCATTCGTACCTCCACAGAAACAGGGGAAGAACTACCGCCGGGGAGAGGGCAAGAGGCGTGCCCGGGACCCCTCCCGCGGAGGCTTCGCGGCAGCGATGGCCGGAATCCGACGAAATCGTCGGGCCGCCGACGATTTCGTCGGGCGGAAACCCATAAATCACGGATTCCAAGGGGCTTACCGCGTCGGTTCGTCCGGTCGAACGGGCGCGGGGATCAGAGATCGACTTCTTCGGCGACGAACGCCTCGATGTCGGCGGCCGGGCGGGCGCCGGCGGTGTGGATGAGGCGGTGGCCCCGCTCGAAGACGGCGATGGTGGGGATGGACAGGATGCCCTCGCGCTCGCCGACGGCGGGCAGCGCCTCGGTGTTCACCTTGGCGACGAGGAGGCGGCCGGCCCGGTTTGCGGCGACCTTCTCGATCTCCGGCCCCATGAACCGGCAGGGACCGCACCACGGCGCCCAGTAGTCCACGAGGATCGGCAGGCTCGAGCCCTCGATCATCGCGCGGTAGGCGGCGTCGGAGGGGACCTCGACGGGGGCGTCCACGGCCGGCAGCGCGGCCTGGCACTTCCCGCAGGTCCCGCGCTCTCCCACGTGGCTCCACGGCACGCGGTTCACCTGTCCGCAGGACCCGCAGGCCAGGCGGACGCCCTTTTCGTCAGCGGCGAGACCGGCCATGTCAGCTCTCCCTTCGTTTCTCCCACGTCTCGCGGAACACCCGGTAGATGAGGGCCGGGACGTCCTCCGTCACGCCCGGCGCGTCGGCCGGGAACTCGTAGACCTCTTCGCTCACCTTCACCCCGCCGACCGCCTCCTGCATCCTGATGGACGCGATGTTCCTCCGGTTCGGCGTGCCCTGCACGGCGACGCAGTCGGAGTGCGTGAAGTGGTAGTCCACGAGGCCCTGCTTCACCTCGACGCCGTAGTGGTGGCTCCAGTAGTCCGGGAGGAGCTTGACGTCGGTCGAAGCGATCCCGTCCTCGTCAGGGCGGTGCAGGTAGCATTCGCCGATCACCTCGCCGTCGGCCTTCCGCACGACGACCAGGTTTCGCTCGTACTCGGTTTCGGGCTCCTTCCGGAGTCGCTCCAGAACCTGCTCGCGCGTGATCGGCAGCCCCTCGGGGAACCCGACGTTCCGCATCACGCGGGGGTCCTTCCAGAGCGTGTAGAGCAGCTCGGCGTCGTCCGGGCCGGCCTTGCGGATGGTGAGCCGTTCGGTCTCGAACACGGTGTCGGTCATGGCGGCGATTGTACCGGCCGGCGCGCCGCCGTTCACTCCGCCGGGTGGAACGTGGTGGCCTGGAGGCGGAGACGGACACCGTCTCCGGCCACCCGCACCAGCCCCGTGCCCGGCGCGAACCACTGCGCCTCCCGCTCCTCGTCCGACGCGCTCTCGCTGCGGATCTTCACGCAGTCGGGGAAGCGACCGGCGGGGGTGCGTGCCGCGACGCCCTCCGCCCTCGTCTCGCACGCCTCGTCGAACGCCGGCGGGAGTTCCTCGCGGACCCAGGTGTCCCCGACGACCGGCGCCGGCGGCATCCAGACCGTCGGCCTCGCTCCGGTCAGGGCATCCTCCGGATCGCCCGCGGCCAGCTGTCCGACCACCCAGCCTCCCGGGTCCTCCTCGTCCGGATCGTCCTCTTCGTCGACGTCGCCCTCCTCGTCGTCGTCCGTCTCGCCGAAGCACCAGACCGTGCCGTCGTCCGCCTGGGCGAAGAAGCGCCGCTCTCGCTCGACCTTCCGGCCACCGACGAAGGTCACCTGGTCCACGACGAGGCACTCGACCTCCTGACCGGCCCACTCGAACACGCGGGTCTCCGGCAGGTGCGTCTCGACGATCGTCACGCGCTGTCCGCCCTCGCGGCCGACGTAGACCCTCATCCCGCCGGGAGAGACGGGGAAGTACGAGTTGGTGATGTTCGTCGGGTCGCCGAAGGACTCCTCGCCTCCCGCGGGAGGGATCGGGGTCCCGGCGCCGGCCGCGGCCAGGAGCACCGGAAGAACGAGAAGGGTCGCGCAGACCGGCACGGCGTGCCGGCGGTTCGGTCGGAAAGAACGCATGGTTCGGCCCTCCAGCATCGGATCAAGCCCCCTCCATGATCGTATCCGTTCATGAACCGGACATGAACCGACAGATCCGTGAGGTCGATCGGAACTCAGGCCCGGGCGAGGGGCAGGCGGACTTCGAAGCGGGCGCCCGAGTCGCCGTTCGCGTCGATGCGGATCGTGCCGCCGTGCGCGCGCACCACCCAGGCGACGATCGAGAGGCCGAGGCCGGCCCCCTCGCGATGGTCTTTGCCCTCGTGGACGCGGTAGAAACGGTCGAAGACGCGCTCCCGCACCTCCGGCGGGATGCCGGGGCCGGTGTCCGCCACGACGAGAGTGGCGCCGCCGTTGCCTTGCTCCAGGACGACGTCGACGCGTCCGCCCTCCGGCGTGAACTTGCAGGCGTTTCCGAGGAGGTTCTGGACGAGGACATCCAGCAGGCCGGGATCGCCCACGACGCAGACCTCGTCGTCGACCCGGCAGTGGATGCGGACGCCGCCGCCGGCCGCCAGCGCGCGGAACTCCTCGCACATCGCCCCGAGGAGATCCGCCGGCCGGACGAGTTCCTTCCGGACCGCGGCTTCGTCGGCGTCGGCCCGGGCGAGGGTCAGGAGGTTCTCGGTGATCTCCCGCATCCGCTTCGCCGTTCGGTGCTGGCGCTCGAGCCCCTCGCGGTACTCCTCCGGCGTCCGTTCCTTCCTCAGCAGCAACTCCGCGTTTCCGAGCAGCACGGAGACCGGCGTGCGGAGCTCGTGGCCGGCGTCCGACGTGAACCGCCGCTGGCGCTCCAGGGCGTCGCCGAGGCGGTCGAGCGCCGAGTTCAGGGTCGAGGCGAGGCGGTCGAGCTCACCGACGACGGTGTCCGGGCCGAGCCGGCGGCTCGTGTCCTGGGGCGTGAGCGCCGCGGCCTCCTCCGTCATGCGTCGCAGCGGGCGGAGGACGCGGCGGGCGACGAGCAGGCCGCCCGCCAGCGTCACACCGAGCGCCCCCAGTCCGGCGAACCCGAGGAAGATCGCAAGAGTTCCGAGTTGCCGGTCCCGGGGACGTCGGTCGAGGGCGACCCGGATGCGAAACCGGAGGTCCTCCTCGGCCGACGCGTCGTCGTCTTCTTCCCCCTTCTTCCGCTCCTCCGAGCGGGCGACGAAGGAGCAGGTCACCGTCGCGCACGGGATGCCGTCGGGACCGTCCTCGATCTCGTCGAAGAGGAACTCGCCCGCCCGCCACGGGGTCTCGACCGGCAGCGGCTGGTCGCCGAGGGAGGGGGACCGCACGACGAGCTTCCCGACATGGTTCACGATGACGGCGTAGGTGCCCGAACCCGGTTCCATGAACTCGGGCACCGACCGGGGCGTGATGTCGAACTCGTGCTTCCCGTCTTCCACCTCGAGGATGCCCGAGAGCGTCGCGGCCCGGGCGCGGAGGATATCCCGGAGGGCACGGTCGGCCTGCTGCCGCGCGTGCAGGTAGACGCCGATCGTGATTCCGGCGATCACCAGGACGTTCAGCGCGATCAGGCCCGTCAGGAGCGTGGTCTTCAGACTACGCGTGGCCGCCTCCCTCGAGGGCGTAGCCGACGCCCCGCACGGTCCGGATCGAGTTCGCCCCGATCTTCTTCCGGAGCCGGGAGAGCAGGACGTCGATCGTGTTGCTCATGCCGTCGTGGTCGTCGTCGTAGATCCGTTCGCCGATCTCCGTCCGCGAGAAGACGCGACCCGGCTCCCGCATGAGGAT
>JBDLIY010000297.1:0-5481 GCA_039714635.1 Planctomycetota bacterium | reverse complement strand
CCTCCTCGTCCCAGTCGGAGCCATCGGGGTCGGCGATGAACGCGTCCATCATCCGCTCCGCGTCCGCGTCGCCGAACCGGAGCAGGACGGCCGCCGCCGTGGCCTGCACGTCCTCCTCCTCGTTGTCGAGGAGGCTCTTGATCGCGTCCGTCGCGTCCGGGGTGCCGTGCTTCGCCAGGGCGGGGATCGCCGCCATCAGGACATCCTCGTACGGGTCCTCGCGATTCATCATCATCACGATGAGAGAGAGGGACTTCTCTCCCGGGATCTCGCCGAAAGCCGTGACGATCATGGCGTCGATGTCCCAGTCCTCGTCGGAGATCTCGATGAGCTGTTCCAGGCGGGGGAGGTCCGGGTTCCCGCGGCGGGCCAGCGCGAGGAGGGCCGCGCCCGCGAACTCGTCGTCCTCGTAGTCCCCGTCCTCGTCGGTGACCAGGAGCGCGGCGAGGGCCTCGTCCGTCCAGGAGCCGGACAGCGAGCCGATGGCCTCGATCGCGTCCTCGTTGACGCGGGAACTCGGGGCCGTCGCCGCCCAGACGAGGAACTCGGCAGGATCCTTCGGGGTCTCGCCGAGGAGGACCTGCTCCGGCGGCACGGTGGCCTTCGGCCGGTCGGGCCCGGGTTCCAGGGGCTGACGGTCGTTCGCCGTCGGCAGGAAGACGACGAGAAGAACGATGACGGCGGCGATGATGCCGACGACGGCGGCGGCGATGGACTTGTTCATGGCGGGCTCCCTCGGAGTCGAGCCCGGAAGCTAACACACGACCTCGGGCTCAGCGAGTTTGGCCGGTCGAGTCCGGCCGGGGTCGTGGCACTGGTTTGGAGACGGCACGGCTCGCGTGAGCGGATGCTACCACCGGCGGTTCGGCGGCGGGTAGGATGCGGAGTCCATGCCCGACCCCGTGAGAGACACCCTCGACCGTCCGCTCCGCGACCTCCGCATCTCCGTCACGGACCGGTGCAATTTCCGCTGCAGCTACTGCATGCCGCGCGAGGTCTACGGCCGGGAGTTCGCGTTCCTGCCGAGGGAGGACCTCCTCACGTTCGGCGAGATCGAGCGGTTGGCGCGGATCGCCGTCTCCCTCGGAGTGACGAAGGTCCGGATCACGGGCGGCGAGCCGCTGCTCCGGAAGGATGTGCATCGGCTCGTGGGGCGCCTGGCCGGGATCGAGGGGATCGACGACCTCGCGCTCACGACGAACGGGGCGCTCCTGCCCCGCATGGCCCCGCGCCTGCGTGACGCCGGCCTCTCGCGGATCACGGTCAGCCTGGACTCCCTCGACGACCTCGCGTTCCGCGCGATGAACGACGTCGACTTCCCCGTCGCGCGCGTCCTCGAGGGGATCGCGGCGGCGAAGGACGCCGGGCTCGACCCGATCAAGGTGAACACCGTCGTCCGGCGCGGCGTGAACGACGGCGACGTCATGGCGATGGCGGAGCGGTTCCGGGGGACGGGGATCGCGATCCGCTTCATCGAGTACATGGACGTGGGGGAGACGAACGAGTGGCGGCGCGACGAGGTCGTCCCGGCGGCGGAGATCCGGGACCGCATCGCGGCGCGGTGGCCTCTCGAACCGATCGCCCCGGCCCGGCCCGGCGAAGTCGCGACGCGCTGGCGGTACGTCGACGGCGCGGGGGAGATCGGGACGATCGCGTCCGTCACCGAGCCGTTCTGCGGCGGATGCACACGGGCCCGGCTTTCGAGTGACGGGAAGATCTTCACGTGTCTCTTCGGTACGCGCGGCCACGACGTGCGGGCGCTCCTGAGGAACGGCCGGGACGACGCCGGGATCGCCGACGCCCTGCGCGGGATCTGGGAGAATCGGGAGGATCGCTACTCCGAACTTCGCGCGGCCGGCGCGGAACGGATGCGCGAGTCGGGCCTGAAGAAGATCGAGATGCCGCGAATCGGGGGATGACCGATGGAACGCAGGGTTGCGCTGCTGGCGACGGGAACGGCCGCCGCGGCGATCCTGCTCCTGCTCTTCCTCGCGGGTCGTGCGGAGCCACCCCCCGGGCCGGTGCCTCCCTCCGAGGCGGACACGATCACCGGGACGCTCGACGTGCCCGGCGTTGTGCCGGGAGGGAGCCCGCTCGTTTCCCCGTCCGTCGAGGCGGACCCCGCCCTGCTCCTGGAGGATCCCCGGGCGCCGGGGCGCGTGCGATTGCCGGTGGAGGTGGCCGTCATCGACGTCGAGAGCGGCCGACCGATCCCCGACGCCCGGCCGTCCTGGATCGTGAGGAAGGGCAACGCCCGGCCGCTCGCGCCGGGCGGGGGGTACTTCCGCCATCCGGATCTCACCGTGGAGCTGCGATCGACGGTCCGGCTGCGGTTCTCGGTCGAGCTTCCCGACGGCTACGGCCTCGCCCGGCCGGACGGATTCGAGGTCACGGGCACCGTGAGCATCTACGCCGAACGCGTTCGCGTCACGATCCCCGTCTGGCCGGTCGCGATCGTTGTGGTCCGCGTCCTCGACCACGAGCAGAACCCCGTCGCGGGCGCCGTGATCTCGTCCGTCTCGCTGTCCGGCCGTTCGCGGTCGTTCACCGCCGATACGACGGACGCGGACGGCTGGACGTTCGTGCGGGGGATCCCGGCTCTGCGCGGCGAAGCGGTCGGGGTCAAGGCACTCGCGAACGGCCGGTCCCGGACGGTGATGGCCCGGATCGCGGACTGCGGGACGGAAGTCCGGCTCGTCGCGGTCCTGCCGAAGGACCCGGACCGAAGGAACCTCGGTATTGGTGGTGGGGCCGGAGGGGCGTTCGGCGGCCGCGGCGGTCATCGCAACCTGCTGGTGAACCCCGCCATCGGCTCGGTCTGCGTCCTGGTGCTTCACCGGGAGGGGCGGCCGGCCGTGGACACGACCGTCATCGTGTCGGGGGGCGGTCGGGAGAGGACGGGTCGGACCGACGCCTCCGGCCGCGTGCTCCTCGAGCACCTCACCGCGGGAAAGGTCTCGATCCGGGTTCGCGAGGCGGGGTTCGTCACGGGGAAGGTGTCGACCGTCGATGTGCCCGCCGGCGGCGTCGCCGACGTGACGATGCGGGAGGCGCCGGAGCGCTGGCTCTGGGGACAGGTTCTCGACGAGTCCGGCCGGGCGCTCCCCGGCGCGAGCGTCGTCCTCCGGTGCGCGGCCTGGCCGCGGCTCGTCTGGCTCGACCGGGGACTGCAACGCTTGAATCTCCTCACCGGTCCCGAAGGGCGGTTCGAGTTCCCCAACGCACCTCCGGGGGCGGTCGTAGTCCAGGCCGCCTACGGGAGCCGCTCGGCCCGGGCCGGGGCGGCGGAGACCGGAGCGAGCTTCGTGAGGTTCTCGCCGAAAAAGTAGCGGATTTGACCCATGTCAAGGGCGAGCCGGGTCGGCTCCCTACAATCCATCGAAACCAACCGTTCGGACCTGGCCCAAAGGAGATCCAGATGTTCTGCAACCAGTGTGAGCAGGCCGCCCACGGAACCGGCTGCGACAAGACGCCCGGCGTCTGCGGCAAGGACGAGGACGTCCAGTCGCTTCAGGAGATGCTGCTCTTCGGCGTGAAGGGGATGTGCGCCTACGCCCACCACGCCCGTCGGCTCGGCTACACCGACCCCGACGTGGACGAGTTCATCGAGCGCGCGCTCTTCTCGACGATGACGAACGTGAACTTCGACCTCGGCGGCATGCTCGAGCTGAACCTCGAGGCCGGCCGGACGAACCTCAAGGTCATGGAGATGCTCGACCGCGCGCACACCGAGACGTACGGCGCGCCGCGGCCGGCCGTCATCAAGGAAGGGACGCAGGCGGGGCCCGGGATCCTCATCACCGGCCACGACATGAAGAACCTCGAGATGCTTCTGAAAGCATGCGAGGGGACCGACGTGAAGGTCTACACGCACGGCGAGATGATGCCGGCGCACATGTACCCGAAGCTCGGCGACCACCCGAACCTCGCCGGCCACTACGGCGACGCCTGGCAGAAGCAGCGCGGCGAGTTCACGCGATTCCCCGGCCCGATCCTCGGGAACACGAACTGCGTGGTCATCCCGCGCGAGGCCTACGAGGACCGGATCTACACGATCAACCCCGTCGCGGTGCCGGGCGGGAAGCAGATCTCCGAGGACGAGCTTTCCGCCGTGGTCGAGCACGCGAAGAACCTGCCGGCCTGCGAGGAGAACATCACCCGCGAATCGACGATCGGCTTCCACCACTCCGTGATCGCGTCGAAGCTGGACGCGGTGTTGGGCGCGGTGAAGGCGGGCGACCTGCGCCACGTCTTCGTGATCGGCGGCTGTGACGGGGCCGAGGCGGGTCGCAACTACTTCAGCGACTACGCGGAGGCGGTGCCGGACGACTGCCTGATCCTGACGCTGGGCTGCGGCAAGTACCGCATCCGGAAGCACGACTACGGGACGCTGCTCGGCCTGCCGCGCCTCATGGACATGGGGCAGTGCAACGACGCCTACGGCGCGATCATGGTCGCCTCGGCGCTGGCGGACGCGGTCGGCGCGACGGTGAACGACCTGCCGCTGACGCTGGTGGTTTCCTGGTTCGAGCAGAAGGCGGTGGCGGTTCTGCAGACGCTGCTCGCGCTCGGCATCAAGGGCATCACGATCGGCCCGAAGCCGCCGGCTTTCGTGACGCCGAACGTCTTCGCGGTCATGCAGGAGAAGTGGGACCTGCGCCTGACCGGCGAGGACGCGAAGGTGGAGTGCGCCGCCGCGCTGGTCTAGCCGACACTCCCGGCGAATCCGGTGATACGGAGGCGTAACCGTTTTCACCGGATTCGCCCCTCATCCCCCGTGCGCCGCTGGGAGGCGCACTTCGATCACGCAACCCGCTTTGCCGCCGTGAGTTACGCCGGCTCGTGTCTGTGAGTACCATCCGTCTGTCGCGATTCACTAGGCATTCGGGGGTCCCGTCCGTAGCTTCGAGCCGACCTTGCGGAGGGTGCCGGATGTTCCTCGAAGTCGTGCTGGCCATCGGCGGATTCGCCCTGCTGTATTTCGGGGCGGAGTGGCTCGTGAAGGGCTCCGCCAGCCTGGCGAAGAGCCTCGGCGTCGCGCCGATCGTCATCGGTCTGACCGTCGTCGCGTTCGGCACGTCCGCCCCCGAACTCGTGGTCAGCCTCGTTTCCTCCATCGAGGGCGCGAGCATGATCGCGGTCGGGAACGTGATCGGCAGTAACATCTGCAACATCGCCCTCGTCCTCGGCCTGGCCGCGGCCATCCAGCCGATCACCTGCCACCGGACCGTCGTCCGCCGCGACATCCCGATCATGCTGGCGATCTCGCTGCTCCTGCTCGTCCTCTGCCTGGACGACACGATCCACCGGGTCGACGGCGCGATCCTCTTCGGCGGCATCATCCTCTACACGGTGATGAACTACTTCTTCGCGAAGAAGGAGAAGGCCGCGGGGAACGTGCCGGACGTGGCGGGGGACGTCGACGACCTCGGCTTCATCGCTTCGCGGCCGAAGCAGCTCCTCCTCATCGTCGTCGGCATC
>JBDLIY010000296.1:0-5492 GCA_039714635.1 Planctomycetota bacterium | reverse complement strand
CTTCCACCCTCTCCCCGCCGACCCCGGGCACGGTGGAATCGAAAGCCTACGACTCCCTCCGCGCCCGCTTCCTCCAGGAGGCGTGGGTCACCGCCGGCCTCGAGCACCCGGGGATCGTGCCCGTCTACGAACTGGGCGAAAACTCCGAGGGCGTCCCCTACTACACGATGCGGTTCGTCGGCGGGCGGCGCACGCTGGAGACGGCCATCGATGAGGCCGTGGACCTGGAAGCGCGCTTCGACCTTCTCGAGCCCTTCCTCAAGGTCTGCGACACGATCCGCTACGCGCACTCCCGCGGCGTGGTCCACCGCGACCTGAAGCCCGACCACATCGCCCTCGGGGAGTTCGGCGAGGTCGTCGTCCTCGACTGGGGTCTCGCCAAGGTGCGCGGCCGGCCCGACTTCGGTCGCGACCTCCTCCGGGAGCGGATCGAGAAGTACCGCGACGCCGCGGACCTCACCACCGCCGCGAACGCCCTCGGGACGCCGGGGTACATGGCGCCGGAGGCGGCGCGGGGCCGCACGGCCGAGGTGGACGAGAAGGCGGACATCTTCAGTCTCGGAGCGATCCTCTACCGGATCCTGACCCGGCGCCTGCCTTACCCGGCCGGGCACTTCGAGAACGACCACGGGACCGAGGAAGAGCCGGTCCGCGCGAGCGAGGTGGAACCGGGGGTGCCCGAGGAGCTGTCACGGATCTGCGCGCGGGCCCTCGCCGTCGACCGCGACCGCCGCACCGACGACGTGGACCGGTTGGCGGAGGCGCTCCGCGACTGGCGCCGCGAGCGGACCGTCGAGCGGGAGGTCGCGGCGCTGCTCCGGGAGGCGTCCACCGCGCTGGCCGGCCCCGGCGACCCGCCCCTCGACCGCCTCGACCGCGTGTCGGCTCTGTGCTCCCGCGCGCTCCATCTCCGCCCCGACGATCGGGCGGCGGCGGAGCTCGCGCACCGCGCCGGAGAAGCCCGGGCCCGGGCGATCCAGGCGCGGGAGACGGCGGTCCGGAAGCGCCTGATCCGGCGCGTCGCGCTGCCGGTCTTCCTCGTCGCGGTGATCGCCAGCCTGACCGCGGGGGCGATCGAGATCCAGCGCCGCGAGGCGGTTCGCGGCGAGACGCGGGTCGCCGCGGCACTGAAGAGCGCCCGCGCCCTCGCGCTGGCCCAGGCCTCCGAGATGGTGGAGCCCGACGACCCGATGCTCTCGCTGCTGCTCGCCCGCGAGGCGGGTCGCTCGGCGCCGCTGTTTCCGGTGGTCACGCGGTTGCACGAGGCGATCGCCGGATCGCGGGAGCGGGTCGTCATCCGGGGCCACGCGGACCAGGTGAACACCGCGGTCTTCTCTCCCCGGGGCGATCGGCTGCTCACGTCGTCGGACGACGAAACGGCGCGGGTCTGGGATCTCGAGGGCCGGGCGGTCACGGTGATGGAGGGCCACGACGACCGGGTCCGGGCGGCCGCCTTCTCCGCCGACGGGAAGTGGATCGCCACCGTTTCCGACGACATGACGCTGCGGCTCCACGATCCCGCCGGTACGCACCTCTGGACGCACGAAGGCCACGAGGACTACGTCGTCGCCGTGGAGTTCTCGAAGGTCGGAGAGCGGCTCCTCACCGTCTCCTGGGACCGCACGGCTCGCCTGTGGAGCGTGGCGGACGGGCCGCTGGCCACGTTCCGCGAACCGGCCGGCGTGCCCGCCGCCGCGTTGTTCCCGGACGGGGCCCGGGTCGTCACCGCGTCCCGATCCGGCGAGGCGCACGTCTGGCGGGACGACGGAACGCGAATCGCGACCCTGTCGGGCCACACCGACACCGTCGCCGACGTGGCGGTCTCCCCAACCGGCGATCGGATCCTGACGGTGTCGCGCGACGGGACCGCGAGGCTCTGGTCTCCGTCCGGCGAGGCGATCGCCGTTCTACTCGATCACGACGCGGGCGTACACCGGGCGGCGTTCTCGCCGGACGGCCGGCGTTTCCTCACCGGCGCCGAGGACGGCGTCGCGATCCTCTGGTCCGCGTCCGGAGAGTTCCTCGCGCGGCTCGCCGGACACGACCAGCGCGTGAACGACGTCGCGTTCTCCCCCACCGGGGACCGGATCGCCCTGGCTTCGGACGACGGCCGCGTCTCCCTCTGGTCCGGAGAGGGAAAGCGCCTCGCCACGCTGGGCGCCCACTCCGCGGAGGTGCTCTCCGTCGCCTTCAACCCGGGCGGGGACCGGGTCGCCAGCACCTCTGCCGACGGCACGGTCCGGATCTGGGAGACGGACGAGGTCGAGGTCGCCCTCTTCCGCGGCCACGGCGACGAGGTCGAGTCGGCGGCCTTCTCCCCGGACGGGACCCGCGTGCTCACGGCGTCCGACGACGGCACGGCCCGGCTCTGGCATTCCGACGGCCGGCCGATCGCGGTCCTCCCGGGCCACGAGAGCTACCTCACCGTGGCGGCCTTCGCCCCGGCGGGCGACGCGATCCTCACGGCGGCGTGGGACGGAACCGCCCTCCTCTGGAATCGCGACGAGGCGCAGGCCTGGCGACCGACGAAACTCACCGGCCATGCCACCGGCATCTGGACCGGGCTCTTCTCGCCGGACGGGAAGTGGGTCCTCACGGCGTCGGAGGACCACACCGCGCGCCTCTGGGACCGCGAGGGCACCCTCCGCGCGACCCTGCCCCACCCGGGCTCGGTGATCGCGGCCGCCTTCTCCCCGGACTCGCGGAGGATCGTCACCTCCGGCGATCGCCGCGCGTGGATCTGGAGCGTCGACGGGTCTGAGATCGGGTCGCTGACGGGTCACGAGGGCCGCGTCGTCTCGGTCGCGTACTCTCCGGACGGCCGGCACATCGCCACGTCGTCCTGGGACCGGACCGCGCGCCTCTGGTCCGCCGACGGCACCCCGGTCGTGATCCTCGACGGACACGGGGCGACGGTGGAGGACGCGGTCTTCTCCCCATCCGGCGACCGTGTGATGACGGCGGCGAGCGACGGGATCGCCCGCGTCTTCGATCTCTCGGGCCGGCTCCGGGCCCGGCTCGAGGGCCACCCGCGCGGCATCGCCCTCGCGCGGTTCTCGCCGGACGGCCGCACGATCGTCACGGCGGCGGGCCGGATCTTCGGCTCACCCGACGCCACGGCCCGGCTCTGGACGGCGGACGGGGCTGAGATCGCGGTCCTCGAAGGTCACGCGGGACGCGTCAGCGCGGTGACGTTCTCCCCCGACGGCCGCCGCATCCTCACCGCCTCCGCCGACGGGACGGCGCGGCTGTGGCTGGTCGAGGTCGAGGACCTCCTGCGCCTGGCCGACGAGCGTGTGACCCGCGACCTGACGCCGGAGGAGCGACGCCGTCACGTCACGGTGATGGAGCCGTCGGCGGAGTAGCTGCCGGCTTCTCCCGCAGCACCAGGCTGATCAGCGGCGCCGCGACGAACGAGACGATCATCCCCACGCTGCCCGCCTGCGGCACCATGCTCTTCCCGCCGATCGCGAACATGACGAGGCACGTCCCGAGGCCGAGCACCGCGGCCCCCATCGCCCCGACCTTGCCCACCGACTTCCCGAACATCGCCCAGAGGAACGGCCCGAGGAAGACGGCGCCGATCGCGCCCCACGAGATGGAGAGGATCGTGACGATGACGGCCGGCTTCGCCAGGGCGAGACCCATCGAGAGCGCGATGAAGCCGATGCTGGCGATGCGGACGAGGACCGTCAGCCGTCGGTCTGATGCGTCGCGGTGGATGAAGCCGGCGTAGAGGTCCTTCACGATCGTGGAGGACGAGATGAGGACGAGCGCGGCGAGGGTCGACATCGACGCGGACAGGATCAGCAGGAAGATCACGACCGAGAGCGCCGGCGGGATCACGGTCGTCAGCATCTCCGGCATCAGGGCGTCGAAGAACTCGGAACCCTTCCGCTCGAAGAGTGCGGGATGCGACTCCGGGGTGAGGAAGAGACGGGTGAGCGCGCCCGTGAAGTACGCCGTGACGGTCACGATCACCGCGAACACGGTGGAGGCGAACATGCCGATCCGGACGGACCGCCGGTCCTTGATCGAGTAGAACTTCTGGACGAGCTGCGGCATCGCCAGCGGCGCGATACTCGTCAGGAAGACGAGCGAGACGAGCGGCCAGACGCCCGGCGGCCCGACGGGCGCCGTGAGCTTCGGGTCCATGGCCTCCAGGTCGGCGAGGATCTTCGCCAATCCGCCGCCCTTG
Organism: Planctomycetota bacterium; assembly: GCA_039714635.1. Taxonomy (GTDB): domain Bacteria; phylum Planctomycetota; class JAJSAM01; order JAJSAM01; family JAJSAM01; genus JBDLIY01. The sequence goes on along the minus strand of JBDLIY010000296.1, from coordinate 1,294 downwards.
TCGAGGCACGACCAGAGCAGCACGCCCACCCCGAAGATCATCACGATCCCGAAGATCACGTCGATCATCGCCATGGACTTGTAGCCGCCGAGCACCAGGTAGATGCCGGTGAAGACGCCCATGAGGAGAACCATCAGCCGGTAGTCCATGTTGAAGTTGGACTCGAAGAGGTAGCCCAGCCCCATGAAGACGGCGGCGGAGTACGGGATGAAGAAGACGAAGATCGCGAGCGACGTGAAGAGTCGGATCCCGCGGCTGCCGTAGCGCGCCTCGAGGAGTTCGGGCATCGTGTGGACGCCGTAGGCCCCGGTCACCTTCTTGATGCGGCTCCCGAGGAGCCACCAGACGAAGAGGACGCCGACGATGGAGTTCCCGATGGCGATCCAGAGGCCGGAGAGGCCGTGGCGCCACCCGATGTTGCCGGCGAAGCCGATGAAGAGCACGGCGGAGAAGTAGGCGGTGCCGTAGGAGAACGCGGTCATCCACGGCCCGACCTCGCGACCCCCGAGGAGGAAGTCGGTGAAGGTCCTGGTCTTCCGGGAGCCGAGGATCCCGATGACGATGATGAGCAGGGCGTAGCCGAGAACGGCCCAGGTGGCGGCAGGCATGGGGCCCGAACGTAGGCGGCGGCGGGAGGGGCGTCAAACTTGCGGGCGGGGTGTCAGCGGAACCACAAGTGGTGGTGGTAGGAGGTCAGGTACTCCAGAGCCATGAGCGTGAGGGCCGTCCGGCCGGCCCGCCCGATGAGTCGGTTCGATCGGTCCGTCGCCTCCCAGAAGCCTTCCTCGTCCTGCGCCTACCGCCTCCCGAGATTCCGGTCGTATCGGTAGTAGACTTCCAGGCACATCAGCATCATCGCCGTCAGGCCCGGGCGGCCGATCAGGCGATCCGAGTCGCCCCACGGATCCCAGGTTCCCTTCGTCTCCCCCTCCCGCACCTGGCCCTTGCCGATCTCATGGAGGACCGGCTTGTTCCACGCCTTCCAGGTCTCGCCTCCGCACTGCCAGGCCGCGAGGGCTCCGAAGAGGATCAGGCCCGGGTCGCGGACTTTCTCCGGCTTCGCCGGGCGGGAAACGATCGCGAACTCCATCGCGCGCTTCACGACCTCGCTCTTCTTCGGGTCCTCCCCCGCCAGGATCCGGCCGAACGCGGCCGCCGCCGTCTGACCGGCCGCCGAGTCGGGGACCATTCCGCCGGACGACCAGATCGCCACGCCGGTGCCGGGGTTCGTGACGGAGTCGAGCCAGGCCAGGGACTTCTTCTTCCAGTCCTCCGGAACCTTCAGCTTCGAGAG
>JBDLIY010000295.1:0-5503 GCA_039714635.1 Planctomycetota bacterium | reverse complement strand
GCGACGACGGGGGGAGAACCGGTCCTGACGATCCGCCTCCGCCGCCGGGCGCTGCTGGCCACGAAGCGCCGATTCGAAGCGATGCTGAAGTCCCTCGCCGGTCCCCGGCCGGGGAGCGGGAAGTTCGGCCTCACGCTGGACGAGGGTTGGGAGAAGGCGCCGAAGGACCGGCGCCTGGTGGTCCTGATCCACGGCCTGCACTCCTCTCCGGAGCGGATCGACGACATCATCCCCGATCTGCATGCGAGGAAGCTGCCGGTGGGTGTGTTCCGGTATCCGAACGACCAGGGCCTGGACGAATCGGCGAGGCTGCTCGCCGCGGAACTGGCGGAGATCGCCCGCGCGCAGCCGGAGCGCCCGGTCTCCCTCGTGACCCACTCGATGGGAGGCCTCGTCGCCCGGGCGGTCGTCGAGGATCCGGGTCTCGATCCGGGCAATGTCCGGCAACTGATCATGGCCGCTCCGCCGAGCCACGGCTCCCGGCTCGCCGACTTCGCGTGGGCGCTCGAACTCGGGGAGTTCGTCGCCGACGCGAGACAGCGCGTGTTGCTTCGGAGCTTCCAGGCCCGGCTCGAGGACGGCATGGGAGAGGCCGGAGACGATCTCCGCCCCGGCTCCGCCTTCCTCCGTCGCCTGAACGCGCGCCCCCGCAACCCGCGCGTGGTCTACTCGCTGCTGCTGGGCACGAAGGCGCACCTGACGGAGAAGGAGCTCGTCCGGATGCGGGAGACCGTCGCGGCGGAGGGAAAGAAGAACCGCTTCGTGCGCTTCTTCGGTCCGAAGCTGGACGCGCTGCTGGCGGACCTCGACGAAGTCGTCGACGGGAAGGGCGACGGCGCGGTCGCCCTGAAACGTGGAAAGCTCGAGGGAGTGACGGACGTCGTCCTGATCCCCGTCCGCCACGGCAAGGCCTGGGACGACCTGAAGGACCCCGGTTCCGCCGCCCTCCGGAAGGCGGTGCTCGAGCGTCTGGAGCGGAAGTGATGTCACCCGATCCCGTCTGCGTGAGCTGCCGTTCGGCGCTGGTGCCGGACGATGAGGCCGCGGTTCTCCGCTGCTCCGGCTGCGCCTCGGAGTTCCCGGTCGTCGCCGGCCGGTTGCCGCTCCTCATGGCTGACCCCGCGAAGTACGTCGCGGGGGAGAAGATGGTCCTCGAGCACCTCTCGTCCGGGTTCCTGGCGAGCGCCGATCACTACCGGAAGCTCGCGGAAGCGGGCGGTCCCCGCGCGGACGTTCAGGCCGGCATCGCCGCCGCCCTCGCCGGAAACCGCGAGATCGTCGGGCGGCTCTCGGCGCTGCTGCCGGAGACCGACGTGACGCTTTCCCGGTACGAGCCCGCGCCGGGCGTGGACCTCTTCGCGTCGCTCCGGCGGGACTGGGGCGGCTCGCCGGAGGCCGAGGCGGAGATCCGGGTGACCGTCGACGCGATCCTCGGGGCGGTGGAAGCGGAAGCGCCCGCTTCGACGCTCCTCCTCGGAGCGGGCACCGGGCGCGTCCTCGCCGAGCTGGCCGCGCGTCTCCCCGCTCTCGTCGGGATCGACTCCTCCTTCGCGATGGCCGCGTCCTTCCTGCTCCTGTCGGAGGAGGGGGAACTCACGGCGAGTTACCCACTCCAGGGCAACTTCCTCCGCGCCGCGGACGAGGCCGAGCGCTTCACCGCGCGCCGCGACCTCGCGCCCGACGACGTTCCGTACCATGTCTCCGATGCCGGCGAACTGCCGTTCCCGGCCGGGACGTTCGACGCGGTCCTCTCTCCGTACTTCACGGACCTCCTGCCGTTCTCGCGGCTCCTGCCCGAGATGCGCCGTGTGCTCGCGCCGGGGGGGAGGTTCGTTCACTTCGGGACGTTCGGCTGGGCGTTCTCCGGGGAGGACGAGTACTTCGCCCTGGACGAGATTCCGCCGGCGATGGCGGCGCACGGCTTCGAGGTGGAGACGCGGGAGTTCGTCCGCAACACCTGGTTCGCGGACGCGCGGCGGCTGAACCGGCTCGAGTTCGACAACGTCCTGCTGGTCGCCCGCCGATCCGGCGGGATGCAGCGCCCCGCGCAGTAGATCAGGGAGATCTCCCCAACCTCTCAGCCGGCGTACTTCTTCATGTGGTCTTCGATGGTCGTGGGCTTCACCTTCCAGTGCTTCTCCTCCACGGTGAGGCCCAGAACCTTCTGCACGTAGTCCTCGACGAACGCGATGACGGGAGGCATGTCCTGGCCGTTGTGGCCGTAGCTGCAGAACTTCTTCGGCTCCCAGGTCGACGCGTAGAGCATGGGAGGCACCTCGATGCCCGCCTTCGCGAGGACCTCCGCGGGCTCCTCCTTGTGGGGGTAGGTGCCGGCCATCGTGAAGCCCGTGAGCTGGAGCCAGTGCTTCCGCTTCTTTTTGGACTTGAGGATCACGAGCCACTCGCACTTCATGCCGGCGGACTTCTCGGCCAGCCATTCCAACTGCTCTGCGATGACCGACATGGTTCTCCTCCCGTGGAAGTCCGACCAAGCTACCACGCGGCGATCGGCGAGGCGGAATCCACTTTCCCCTTGGGGATGCGCCAAACGACTGATCCAATGGACCCGGAACGGAGAGGGAGGCCTTTCGATGCCACAGCCGGCGGCCCGGATCACGGACATGCACGTGTGCCCGATGGCCGTGCCTCCACCCACGCCGCACGTCGGAGGCCCCATCGGCCCGCCCGGCGTGCCGACCGTCCTCTGCGGTGGAGTGCCGGCCGCGCCCGCGCCGGGCAACACCTGCATCTGCACCGGCCCTCCCGACGTCATCCTGAAGGGCTCCGCCACCGTCCTGGTCCAGAACCGGATGTGGGCCCGGGCCGGAGATCAGACGGCGCACGGCGGGACCATCGTCGGCCCCGGGCAGGTCACCGTCCTCATCGGCGGCTGATCCGGGTCAGAAGTCCGTGACGGAGAGGACCTCTCCGTCCTCCGAGAGCATCCCGCCCAGCGCGTCCAATGAGCTCCGCGGCGCCCGCATCATGACGCTGACGTTGATCTGCGGCTCCAGGTCCGGGACCTGGCTCTTCGACCACGTGACCGAGAGCTGCCGGTCTCCGGGCAGGCCGTAGGCGGCGGCCGTGAACGTCACCGAGGCGAAGCTCTCCTGCCGGACCTGGCTCTGCAGGACGGCGTAGCCCTGCTCCTCCGTGCCGTACCGCGTCGTCACCGTCTGCGTGTCGTCGTCGCCCCACTGCTCCGTGTCGAGCTGCTCGAGGTCCGGTTCGAACTCCGTGTCGAGGAAGGTGGCCGCCGCGGCCGCGACGGAGACGATCTCCTCCGGCGGGAACGCGTCTTCCGGAAGCGTCCAGGTGCGACCCGCGACCTCCGGGGCTTCCGAGACCTCCGGGGCCTCGACCTCGTCCCCGAACACGATCTCCTCGGTCACCATCCCCTCGTCGATCGACGCGACCGTGTCCTCCACCGTCTTCGTCATGCCGCTCATGGCCTCGCCCATCGCTTCGCCCATGGCTTCGAAACCCTCGGCCATGGAGTCGGCGACGCCTTCCATCACCTGGCCCATCCCCTCGGCCATCTGCTCGAGCATCTCTTCGGGGTCGATGCCCATCGCGCGCGCCATCGTCGCGTTCATGTCGATGCGCAACTCTCCGGCCTCCTCCACGACGACGAAGTCCATCGCGCCCTCGTCGTCGCCGTCGGCGGTGATCGTGGGGACGATGTGCAGCTCATCCTCCCTCGCCACCTCCCCGAAGGTCACGACGGTCTCCTCCATCGGGTCCTCGTGGATCTCGCCGCCCTCGCGGCTCTTCTCGGTGAGGCGCGCCAGCGCCGCCTCGGTCTCGCCCTGCGTCGACGCCAGCATGAACGACGCGACGACGCCCGCCGCCCCCTCGTCGCCCGGCGTGGCGCCCTTGAACTGGATCACCATTTCACTCTCCTGTCGCGTCCGCCGCTGGATGCATGCTTGATCAGGGCCGGCGGATCTCCCCGGATGTCAACGTCCCCTCGGAACGAAAGTAGGAGCCTCCGACGAAGTAGGAGTCGAGGCCGCCGATGACGTCGAGCGCCTCGGTCGGCGCGATGGGCGTCCCGTCGTCCGGCCCGATCTCCCCCCGGTACCACCGGCCGGATTCCGAGATGCCCTCGATCTCGAAGAAGTAGACGAGCCAACGACGCTCGCAGTGAAGGCACTGCTCGATCCGGACCTCGCCGAACCGGCCGCTCCGGTCGTCGATACCCACGAACGTCGAGTCGAAATCCAAGCGCCGGAACGGCGGCTCCTGGCAAACCTGGCAGCCGACCGTCATCTTCGCCCCCGTGTGGGTCTGAGCATAGTGCAGCCACCGTCTTCGCACCACTGGTTGAGGGAGTGCGACCACGCTCGGGCCAGCGACTTCGGAGGGACGCCCCGGCCTCCAGGCTGCAACATGTTGTGACACCACTCGCCCCGTAACCGAGACTCATTGTAGTCGGGCGCCGCGCTCGCGAACACCACGGACTCCGGACGGGTGGCGGGTTGTGCGGCGGCCCGGAGGGGGCGTAGCATTCGTGCATGCCCGAGAAATTCACCTGCACGAACTGCGGAGCCGATCTCGGCGGGCTCGACGATCGCGTCGCCTCGAAGGACGAGAAGGTGATGGGGGACGAGGTCTACACCTCGTACTGGGAGTGCGCGTCGTGCGGCTTCTTCACCGTGGAGACGTTCCGCGACAGCATGACGACCGGGGAGCACGTGTCGATCTCGGGGCCGATCTCCCCCGAGCGGGGGCGCGAGTTGATCCGGGATCTCTGAGGTAGATCAGGGCCGGCTCAGGGCTTCTGCTGGTGGACGTACGTCCCGCCGGTGGCTTCGGCGATGCCCTTCATCACCTCTTCGGCCGGCTCGGCCGCGTCGTCGACGCGCACGGTGTGGACCCGGATCCGGTGGAAGCGGTGCGCCCGCCGGAACTCGTCGACGACCGCGGGGCCGTAGAGCAGGGGACCGCCGCGCGGCACGCCGCTCGACACGAGGATGAACGTGTCCGCCGCCGGCTCCTCGGGAGGCCCGGTTCCGTATGGCGCCGAACCGGCGAGGCGGCAGGCCTCCCAGAAGCCCTGCACCTGGGACGTGAACCCGCCGGAGAGGATCTCCTCCACGAATGCATCCGCCATCCGGCCGCCGCGCTTGCCGGTGGGGACCATGCCCTTCGGCGACATCGGCAGCACGCGTTCCTCGTTGAGAAGGAGGATGTTGAACTTCGCGTCCTCGGGCAACTCGGCGACGAGGCCCAGCGTCTCCGCCTTCATCCACTCGGCCTGGGAGACCCAGTCGCGGTTCTTGTCCGCCACCGAGCGCCACTCGCGCCAGGTCTTCGTTTTCATGAGCTCGACGTCGAGCGGCTTGACCGTTCCCCAGGAGACGTCGAGCATCACGATCACTCGCTTGCTGACGATCGGGATGCCCGCGAAGGTCGGGGCGTCGGCCGGGACTTCGGGCTTCTCTCCGAGGAGACGCCGGGCGGCCTCCCGGACCGCGAAGACGGGGTCGTCGTCGCGGGC
>JBDLIY010000294.1:0-5504 GCA_039714635.1 Planctomycetota bacterium | reverse complement strand
CAGGAAGCGCGTCAGCTCGTCGGGGAGGCGCTCCGCGCATCGGGGGACATGGAGGTGACGGACAAGGAGATCCGGCTGGCCTTCGAACCACTGTCGTCGGCGCATCGGACCGCGGCTCTCAGTGGGTTGTGCAAGGCGATGAGTGAACAAAACGCGATCTACCCGGGCACCGGCCTGCGGATGCGCTACTCGGTCCGCGGGGAGTGAAATGTGGCAGAATCAGGGGGTTCGCCATGTCAGGAGGTCAGAGACAGGACGTATACTGTGTATCCGGCACCACCACCCGAAATCGCCGCACTGCCCATGATTGCAGACTTCTTCCAGGTTGGCAGTGCGTAGAACGGCTTCATGAACTGATAGTACTTGGATGACAGTCCTGACTCTGCAAATGCAGTGATGAACCTCCCGCCCTTGGTAACAACCTTAACCCTGACACCGAAGGCCTCACGTGCGCCGACATGCCTTGCATCAAACCCGAGGCGCCTGACTTTCCTTGCGTTGACCAGTTTCATTACTGAAGCGTCAGTCCCAATGTCGGAGACCGCATGTAGGATCCGCCTCTTGCTCCACGTCGGGGGGAACATGGACTTCTTTCCAATCAGTCCCTGGAGGAAGGCTCTGGGACTGCCGAACCAGTGGTGTCCGCCTTCCCCCCAAACGTCACCCGCAAGTATGTGTTGTGCACCAGACTCGTCAACAACATTGACAAAATCATCCGGCTTCAGCGGCGTTCGCGTACCTCTGCGGAAACGCTTGCCTACGCCAGACCCGGCCTGAACGGGTAACCGTTCACGTCCCTCCGGGGGCAGCTTCCGGTTCTTGAGCCCTTTCCCGCCGCCGCACTCCCTCCCGCCCGCGTCGTAGCGAGACGTGCATTCACCTTTTGGGAGGGCGTGGCTCGGAAGCGAACAAAGCCCTGCCCTGGATGCGAAGCCCTCACGCGGGATGTTGCGTGGCTGAAAGAAGTTGTCCACGAACTGACCGCCGCCATCGCCCGGCTGGAGGAGGAAAACCGCAGCCTTCGTGCGCAGCTCAATCTCTCGTCTCGCAACTCCAGCAAGCCGCCGTCGAGCGATCCTCCCGGGACGGAGAAGCCGGAGCGGAAGCCCTCGGATCGAAATCGGGGCGGGCAGCCGGGTCACGAAGGAAAGACCCGGGACCTCCCGCCTCCTGAGGATGTCGATGAGATCCGGGATCAACGCCCCGACATGTGTAGCGGCTGTGGGGCTGCTCTCTCCGGAGACGATCCAGTGCCGCTGCGACATCAGGTCACGGAGATCCCTCCGATCTCTCCGACGGTGACAGACGGAGTACCGACTCCACGCGCTCGTCTGCGACCGATGTAGATGCCGGACGCGAGCGGACCTGCCGGAGGGAGTCCCTTCTGGAGCCTTCGGCCCGCGACTCACGGCGGTGGTCGCCGTCCTCTCCGGCGCCTACCGGCTCTCCAAGCGGAACATCGAGCAGATCCTCGGCGACCTCTTCTGCATCAAGATCGCGCTCGGGTCGATCGTGAAGCTGGAACGGCTCGCGAGCGACGCGCTCGCCGAGCCCGTCGAGGAAGTCCGAGAACGCATCCGCGACGCCGAGGTCGTCCCTGCTGACGAGACGAGCTGGCGGGTCGGGGGATGTCGTGCCTGGCTGTGGACCGCGGTTGCGTCCTTCGCGGCGGTCTTCCTCATACGCAAGAGCCGGGGGCGCAAGGTGGCGAAGGAGTTGCTCGGTCACGATCCAGGGATCGTCATCTCGGACTGGTACTCCGGATACGGATGGATCCCGGTACGGAAGCGCCAAGTCTGCTGGAGCCACCTGATCCGGGACTTCCAGAAGATCCAAGATGCGGGAGGAGAGGCCGAAGCCATCGGAAGGGCGCTGGGCGAGTGCGCCGATGCGCTCTTCCATCACTGGCACCGCGTGAGAGGCGGAACTCTGAAGCGCTCGTCTTTCCGCGTCTACGCCTCCCGGCTCAGGGTCGAGGTGCGGGAACTCCTCCTCGACGGCACCGCACTCGCGGACGAAAAGGTTGCCGGAATGTGCCGGGAGATCCTGAAGGTCGAGTCCGCTCTCTGGACCTTCGTGCGCGTCGAGGGCGTCGAGCCTACGAACAATTGCGCCGAACGTGCGGTCCGGCACGCCGTCCTCTGGCGGAAGACGAGCTTCGGAACGCAGAGCAGGAAGGGCAGCGACTTTGTAGAGAGGATCCTGACCTCGGCCACCACGCTCAGGCTCCACGGACGCAACGTGCTCGAATACGTGACCGAGGCCTGTTACTCCGCCCTCCTCGGAAACCACGTGCCCTCCCTCCTGCCTTCCCAACTCGTACACGACCGAATCGCAGCGTAGTCGACACCATCACCGCGCCTTCACCGACCATCTGTCCGACGACGCCGCCACCATGCCGCGACGCGGATCCCGACTATGCACAACCCGCACGCTATGAGAACCGTCGCGAAGCCAAACACGGACGCCGCCAGCCACGCAGCCCACTCCCGAGTTATCCCCCCGAGGAGAGGACCTACGATGAAGAGCGCGACCGGCGCCATCAGCAGCACACCCACGATGGGGAGCAGGCACGTATCTCGATTCCACCCCACTCCCACGATTACCGGCCCTCGACCAGTCGATACCCGCCGTACCCCGCAACACCGACTCCGGCAGCAGTCGGCACCCAGACGAGGGGGACGCCCACCCTCGGTCCCCCGAACAGATGCGCCGAATACTCTGCGCGCACAACCTCGAACCAGCCAGGATCCCGCGTCAGGAACCCTGTCTTGACGTCCTGCAACGCATGGAACAACTCGTGGCCTGTCGCGCTCCTCCCACCCTGCTGCGCGCCGAACAGCCACCGCTCACCGGACGCGGTTCGTCCCGCCCAACCACCGCTGGCCGCCTCGACCTTCGAAGCGAACTCACGGAACTCCGCCCCCCTTAGCTCTCGCCCGAATGCCTTCCAGTCAATCGGTCCTCGTCCGGTGAGCTTCGCCCATGCATTTGCGCGAGCACGGAAGAGCGGATCTCTCGCAGCTCGGAGGAATTGCGCCTTCAGCGCACGGCTCTCCGGGCCTGACGGTCTCGGCCACTCCTTGCCAAAGAGGCCTTTGACCGCACGCCCTTCTGCCCCCTGAACGGTTACCTGGCGCCGAGCGCCTGCTGTCGTGAGCTTCCGCAGCTTCCCGACGCCCTTGACACCGATCTTGCCCAGTCCAGCGATCAGCAGGGGATCAGCCAGTAGCCTCTGCCAGGTCGGCGCATCACGAGCCGCTTCAAAGGCCCGCACCAAGTCAGCTTCATGCTCCGTGAGTCCGTGCTTCGCGGCGAAGCCTGGGTCTTTGATGGTATCCAGTCGCCGTAGGCTGTAGTGAACACTGAAGAGGATGGGTTTCACTACCCAGTCCACCCAGGCCTTGTCCGCCTTCTCTACCACATCCAAAGCTCCGCCAAGGGCGGGCAGGACACCGATCTTGACTGTCTCACGCTCCCAGAAGATCTGGAAGGACAGGTCGGGATCTGACTCCGGATCGGCAAACGGTGACCGGGGCAGGTCCCAATCGAGGAGCCAACTCGGGATCCCCGTGTCGAAACCGGTAAAGACCTTGTCGACCCAAGTCTCTTCGTATCTGGCCCCGGGCGGAGGCGGTATGTACATGGAGGGCCCCGGGTCACCCGAAAACGAGGTGTCGAGCGCGGGCTCGATCTCAATCGGTCGCAGGTTCAAGAGGGCTGAGGGGCTCGGGGCTGCTGAATCCTCGCGACCAAACGAAACACCCCAGTCATCCAGCCTTGACCTGCGTTCGGAAGCTGCCCTGCCAGCTTCCCGATACCGCGCCCAAGCTTCGCGAAGAACTGTTCTTGCCTCGGTAACCGTACCGCTCGGCAACATCGCTGTGATCATCGGCAGTCCCGTGCCATCCGTACGTACACTCAGACAAGGTAGCAGACTCTTGATGATGCCCATTGCCTCGCCAGCCATCTCGTCGATCGAGCTGCGTCGCGAAGCCCCACGTGCACCTTCCCCCAGGAGCTTCAGGAGGCGGCGGACTCCACGCACATCCACGATCTGTCCGATCTTGCTGCGGTTTGTGTGAATGCTCTTGGAGAGGGTCGAAAGGCCGGCAGCAAGAGATCGAAGACCGGCGGAGAGTTCAGCCCTCACACTCCGCAGTTCGGAGCGCAGGTTCTTGATCAGGGAACTACGGGTCTCGCCATCGATGGGAAGGAGCATCCACTTCGGACCGAGAAGCAGTTCGAGGATGGTTGTCGCAGCCTCGTACCTCTCCAGAAGTGACCGGATCTTCTCATCCGCTTCCAGGATGGCCGCGTTCACGAGAACGATCGGAGGCTGGTCCTCAGGCCGTCCGTCCACAGGCGGCGGAGCATCCCTGCCGGGACCTCGAGGTCCTGATTCTGAGCCCCTCAGACGAGTGGAAGGTCTCCCCTGACGCATGGCGGAGTCCGGGATGTGGAGTTCTTGTGTCTGGAACGGCGAATCTTGCCCTGCACCTCGACTGCTTGAGCCTCCTCCTCCGGTTCCACCACCTCCGCTTCCATCCCCGGTATCCAGCGGCGCGGCGACGGTCTTAGTGCCTCCCCCTCCACCTGACGCGACCGTGGTTACTCCCTCCCCGATCGCACCAATGCCGACTTCAGCCCGCACCCAACTACACTCACAGACCTCATCCTCCGTGCATGGAGGATTGCAGGTGCACTTGCACTCTCCGCAGGGACTGGAACTACACGATCTTCCCGAGGTCGTAGCGCGCTGGCCGTGGGGCACCTCATACATCAACGTGCGACTGCGAGCGAGCTACCTTGCGCACGCATGGCTCCGCTCGTAGAGCTTCGACGATGAGGTCAGCGAGCTCTCCGACCTCGGCCGCGCAGTCCCGCCGGATGAGCCATCCCAGGGGAGATCGGCGCCGGGCGACGCGGATGTTGCCAACCCCGTCGAGGTAGTACACGAACAGGCTGAAGGTCTGCGTGCCGAGCTCAAGCCGCACCCACCAGTGGCCGGAGTACTCGAAGCCGATGCCCGCGAACCGGGCTTGGCGCGCCTCGAGGTACGGGACGAGACGCTCAAGCATCCAGCGACCGCCAGGGACGAGGACGTAGCCCGCCTGGCTCATGATGTCGTCGGCCGGAACGTCCGCCCAACACGCGACCCAGGTGCTGATGCGCGGATCGTCGGGGCCCGACGCGATCACTTGGGCACCTCCGAGTCTGGCGACGATTTCGTTGCGTCCGGTGGCGACCGCGTTACGCGGTACACCGCATAGCCAGTGCCCGCAGCCGCGCCGGTTGCCTTGAGGCCGATCGGAGTGCCGAACCACGCTTTCCCGACCGGGCCGTACTTGGCCTTGGCGCCGAGGACCAGCTTGCCCCTCCAGGACGGAAGGCCCCCAGGCATTCTAGCGCCCCAGAACGAGCGGTCCACGCGGAAGTGGAGTTCGTACATCTCGCCGAAGGAGCTGCCCCTGGGCCTGAGCAGCGTGAGCGGCGTGTCAAGG